>DTYU01000066.1 GCA_012961725.1 Desulfotomaculum sp. | reverse complement strand
TTCACTCTTCACTCTTCACTCTTCACTTTTTACTTTTCCCCCGTGACTTTGTGCTCTCCGTGTGAATCTTTTTTATTATCCTCTGTGACTTTGTGTTCTCTGTGTGAGTTTTTATATTCTCTCACACCAAGTCCACAGACGCCCGAACTGCTGTTTTGCGGCTTCGTGCCTTCGCGCGAGTATTTAGAAAATGTCCGCTCCCCCGCAGTGAGAGTCCTACTTAAATGTCAACTTCGATCTACCCAAAAACCCGCGCACGCTACGGCTCAGCTATTACCAGTTAGTAGCAGCATCGTTGGAAACAGCCGTTGCGGTAGTGAGGGCAACACCGTAGTCACCAGGTTTTCCTTGTGTTGGCTGAATCTTCTCCGTAGCGAAGATCTCATCTCCATCGTCCTTGCCACTCTCGCTACCCTTTGACGCTACCCAGTACTCCGTGTCGCTCTTCCGATAATAACCGTACCCTCTGCCCCAAGGATCGGTAACACCTTTGTCGTCTCCGCTCCAATATATCCCGCCTGCTTGCATCACGGCGCCAATATTGTTGCTGTCCGGCAACTCGCCATACTCCGAATAATACGTCTCAAGCACGCTCTTCATCGCCCGGATATCGGAAAGTGCTGCGTTTACCCTTGCCTCATCCGCACGGCCGATGACCCGCGGCACTAAGAGCACCGCCACGATACCAAGGATGACCACGACCGCCACCAGCTCAATCAGCGTCAAGCCTCGCTCGTCCCTCAGCCTGAAGCCGCGCCGCCGCAAAAGACCTCCAAACACGTCTCACAACCTCCCCATAGATTTTTTGGTACTGTTCATATACCTATACACCTAAACAACTTGCTTTGCGCCATCACCCCCGGATTCGTAATTACGACATTGTAAATTGTAAATTTTAAATTGTATTAGAAGGAAACTCGTTCATTTTCTTTTCTTTGCGGTTATAATTGACCTGCCAATAATAGCACTTACTTGCTGAGTTTCATTTATAGCCTTTTTGATCTCTTCACCCTCCAAAATGTTAGACCGTTGTATCAGTTTTAGCCAGTACAGTGACTCTCGCACTTCTTTCAATGCAATTTGCAATTTGTGAATGAAATCCGCTTTGCTCTGTGCGCCACAGGCCTCTTCATAATTAGCTCCAACAGAAGTTCCCGCACGCAGCAGTTGATTTCCGATGTGCCTACCAACTGCTGTCTTGTTTATCTTGACACAGATTTTGATGACAGTAGCACCGTAATCGAGTAACCTGTCTGATATTTGAGTAGCTTTATCTTCCATTTTACAATTTCCAATATCCAATATCCAATTTACAATGCGATATGCGTTACATCTGACCGTAGATCGAGAAGAGCGGGAGCAGGACCGAGAGCATGATCCCGCCGACAATCACCGCCAGCCCGATGATCATCGCCGGCTCGATGGTAGGCACCAGCCGCTCCACCGTTGCCGTCACATCCCGGTCGTAGAAACCGGCCACCTTCTCCAAGAGTTCGTCGAGTGTACCGGTCTGCTCGCCCACTGCCACCATCCGCGTCACCATGAGCGGAAAGACGCCGCTCTTTTCCAAAAGCCCTGCTATCGGTCCCCCTTCACTCACGCTCTCTATCGTCTCCTCAATCGCCCGGGAAATCACGATGTTGCCGGCGGCACGCTTGACCACCTCAAGCGCCGTCAGGATCGGCACGCCGCTTCGCACCATGGCGGCGAGCGTGCGCGCAAACCGCGCGATAATCACCTTCTGCAGTAGCGCGCCGACGACGGGCAGCCGCAGAAGCAGCCGGTCCCGGATCTCCCTGCCTTGAGCCGTGCGGTCAACAAGATACCTGAGAGCTGCGATGCCGATGACAAGAGTTGCAAAGACAAAATACCAGTTCTCCCGCATAAATAGCCCAAAGGCCATGAGCATCCGCGTCGGCAGCGGCAAAGGTATGTTCAAATCCGCAAGAATCCGGGCGAAGGTCGGCACGACAAAGGTGGTCAAGACCATGACCGCCAAAAAGGCGACCACTATCACTATGACCGGATAGGCAAGCGCCGAACGGACCTTTTCCCTGACCTCATGTTCCCGCTCGAAATGAACCGCTAAGCGCTCAAGCACCTCTGCCAGAGAGCCGCTCACTTCTCCGGCCTCGACCATGCTGGTAAAAACAGGCGGGAAGATCTCGGGGTGAAGGCTGAAGGCCTCCGCCAGGCTCATTCCCCGTTCCACTTCGCCGACGATCTCTCCGAGCACCTCGCCGAGCCGGGGGTTCTCCGCCTGCAGCGCCAGAATGTTGAGCGCCTGGAAGACCGGGAGGCCCGCACCGATCATGGCGGCCAACTGCCGGCAAAAAAAGGCCAATTGCCGCTGTGAGACCTTTCGCCGAAAGATGCCTATCCGCGAGATCTCAAGGTCTCTTCCGGCGGCAGGGCGCACTTCCACCACGAAGAGGTTCTTTGCTCTGAGCGTGGTATCGACCGCCGCCTCGCTCTCAGCCTCGAGGAAGCCGCTTATGCGCTCGCCTTTAAAGCCCCGCGCCTTGTAAGCAAAGAGCCGCGCCATGCCTCATCCTCTTTTCATTCAATAGCGACAACCTCGTACACGGCATCTTCTGGGACACCTCTCGCTGCGTCCTCTCGCCTGTCCGCCAAAATCAGCTTTATTGCCTCTGACAAGTTTTCCAAACACTCTTGTTTTGTTCTACCCTGACCGTTGGCACCCGGTATTTCGGGGCAATATGCAACGTACCAATCCCCATCTTTTTCAACTATCGCAGTAAACTCGTTGCGCATGCTGCACACCACCTCTTACACCGCCTAACAAAGGACTTCACGCACACATTTGCGCACATCCGCTAACGCTGCTGTCAGCATCCATTGACCTCTACTGGGGTGCCGTCACGCCGCTGGTGGAAATATTCTACACGAAACACCTTCTCCGGTCAATTGCTGCCAGAAACAGCATCGTTTAAGCCCCAACCCTCTGTCCTGCCGGCCAAATGCCACTTTCGCCCAAAACCCAACCTTGAACCGTGAACTGTGAACCGTGAACTTCGAACCGACCCCGAAGTGTCGTCATTCTTCCACGTAGGCCACCCGCATCACTTCTTCGATGGCGGTGATCCCCCGCAGTGCCTTCCTGACGCCGTCCTCCCGCAGGGGCCGCATCCCCTCCGCCACGGCCTGCTGCCGGATTGCTGCACCGGTCGCCTTCTGGGCGATAAGCTCGCGGATGGCCGGCGTCACCGGCAAAACCTCACAGATGCTGGTCTGTCCCCGGTAACCGATGTTTTGGCAGTGGCGGCAGCCCCGCCCCCGGTAAAGCGTCACCGGCTCGGTAGAACTCACTCCCATGAAGAAGCGCTCACGCGCTCCGGGCTTAAGCTCATAAGGCTCGCGGCACCGGGGGCAGATTACCCTTACCAGCCGCTGCGCCGTCACTCCTAAAACGGTCGAAGCAACCAAGAACGGCTCGATCCCCAAGTGCAGGAGCCGCGTCAGTCCTGCCGCCGCATCATTCGTGTGCATGGTCGATAGCACCAGGTGCCCGGTCATCGCCGCCCGCACCGCAATCTCCGCCGTCTCGCCGTCCCGGATTTCACCCACCATCACCACATCTGGGTCCTGGCGCACGATGGCCCGCAGCCCACGGGCAAAGGTGAGCCCCGCCTTCGGGTTGATCTGCACTTGGGTAACGCCCGGCAGGAGATACTCCACCGGATCCTCAATGGTGATGACATTAAGCTCAGGTGAGCTAATCTCCGAGAGAATGGCGTAGAGCGTCGTCGTTTTCCCGCTACCGGTCGGTCCGGTGATCAGCACCATGCCGTAAGAATGCCGGATGATCTCTTTGAAACGGGCAAGGTTCTCCTCATAAAAGCCCAACTGGTCGACCCGCAGAAGCATCTTTCCTTTATCTAAGACCCGGATCACCACCTTCTCCCCGAAGACCGCAGGCATGGTGGAGACCCGCAGGTCGACGTCCCGATCCCGGTAACGAATCAGGATCCGCCCGTCCTGCGGCACCCGCCGCTCGGCGATATCCATATCGGCCATGATCTTGATCCGCGAAATCAAAGGTGAACGGAACTTCCGCGGCACCGTCATGGCGTCGCGCAGCATACCGTCTATTCTGAACCTCACCCGCACATTTTCCTGCTGGGGCTCGATGTGGATGTCGCTCGCCTGTTCGTTGATCGCCTGAATGATGATCGAGTTTGCCAGGCGTACAACCGGGGCCTCATCCGCCGCCTCCTCTTCCACCTCGTCGAGCCTGACCGCCTCCATCTGGCTGACCACCGGTGCCTCCACTTCGAGCACCGCTTTTTCTAGGCCGGGCAGCCCAAAATGGCGCTGAATGGCCGCCTCGATCTCCTTCTCGGAGGACAGGACCGGTTCGATCTCGAGTCCTGTTGTGAGCCGCAGGTCATCAAGCGCCACCACGTTCAGAGGATCGGCCATTGCCACAATTAGCTTCTTGCCCTCTTTTTTGATGGGGATGGCCTTGTGCCGGCAGATCAGTTGCTCGGGTACGCTCTCAATCAAAACCGGGTTTAGCTTGACCGCGCTCAGGCTGACCTGGGGGATGCCGAGCTGATGCTCCAAGATGTCAACGACATCCTGCTCGGAGATGTAACCTAAGTTGATCAGTATCTTTCCAAGCCGCTCGCCTGTCTCCTGCTGGACCCTCAGTGCCTGCTCGAGTTGCTCCGGAGTTATCAGTTTATTGTCAATCAGAAACTCGCCGAGCAACCGCTGCTGCTTCAGAACCTTGGCCATTTCTCGCCCTCATCTCCGAGACTTGCCTTCATTCTACGTACTACGTCCCGCGTTCGCACGAACCCTCAGATTTACTCTCAGAATAACTATGTTGCAGGTCGCTTACCGGGACGCTGTCCATGTATAGGGCATCCGGACAAAGATCCTGGCCGCCTGCCCATTGAACACTCCCAAGAAAAGGTCTGACTGAATTAAATACCGCAGGGTCCTGCAGTTGCGTAAATATTCCTCTGTCCAAATAAGGTTTTACATCAAACCGTCTGACCTCACCGTTCGCAAAAACGACATCAAGAGTATAATCAGGGTTAGGCTTTACTGCCTTAACTCTTGGATTCATCCGTTTCATCTCCTTACTTCAAAGGATCTATCCGAAAGACGTTTTGCCCTGAAATAGCAAGTTCCCAACTGGCCATTAATTCGTCTCTATGGATCTCGATCCAAGCCTCAACAAGTTTCATTTTGTTCGCCGGGAGTTCGCCTTCAAGAACCTCCCCTTCCGGAATACCAACTACTGCCGCGCTATCACCTTCAATGTCGTCTTCACGTCACTGCCGACGCTCGACTCGCTCCTGCCCTGCACTCTTTCACCACCGCGGTCACCGCTTCCGCTGGTACGCCCCGCACGATCTTCACCCGCCCGATATCCTCCGGCAAGACGAACGTCAACTGCCCGCCGGCCACCTTCTTGTCCCGGTGCATCACCTCAAGCAGCGCCTCTGGCGCGATCTCTGCAGGAATATCCCGCGGCAGCCGGGTGCGGGATAGAAGCGCGGCTATCCGTTCTACCCCTGGAGGTGCAAGATAGCCCAGGCGCAATGCCAAACGTGCCTCGGCGACCATCCCGATCGCCACCGCCTCGCCGTGCACGAACCGCTGATAGTTAGTAGCAGCCTCCAGCGCATGCCCCACCGTATGGCCGAAATTGAGAATCGCACGGAGTCCTCCTTCTGTTTCATCGGCGGAAACCACCGCCGCCTTAATCCGGCAGGAAGTCGCCACCGCATGCTCTACAGCCTCGGAGCCAAGCGCTAAGAGCCGCTCAATCTCCTTCTCCAGCCACGCGAAAAAAGCCTCCTCCCAAATGACACCGTACTTCATCACCTCCGCCAAACCGGCGCGGATTTCCCGCTCCGGTAGCGTCTCGAGCGTCGCCGTGTCCGCAAGCACAAAACGGGGCTGATAAAAGGCGCCGATGAGGTTCTTGCCCCGGGGGTGGTTCACCCCTACCTTGCCGCCGACGCTTGAATCGACCTGGGCAAGCAGTGTTGTTGGCACCTGCACAAAAGCGACGCCCCGCATGTAGGTGGCGGCCACAAATCCGGCCACATCGCCCACCACACCGCCGCCCAAAGCCAAGACCGCATCGCCCCGCTCGAGTTCCCCCTCAAGCGCTGCGTCGTACAGGTCTCTCACGGTGTCAAGCGTCTTGGCCTCCTCGCCGCCGGCAATCTCCGCCCAGAGTGGGATGAACCCTGCATTCCTTAAGCTCCTCCGGACGTTTTCACCATAAAGCCTCCCAACAGGCGGGTCCGATACCACGAGCACCCGTTTCCCGGTGAGATGGCGGCGGGCATACGCGCCCAAATCCTCAAGTATTCCGGCCGCCACGTAAATCGGGTAGCTGCGCGGCCCGAGCTGAACCTCAACCTCCGTCACCGGTGTAGTTCCTTTCTTTCAGGTACGCGTAAATCATCCGGGCCGACGCCTCCGGATCCTGTTTTCCGGTGTCCACCGCAAACTCGGCGAAATCGTAAGCCCCGGCGCGCTGCGCCAGAAGCTCCTGCACCCGCTCCTCAAGCTTTCCCTTAAGCAAAGGGCGCCGCTTTTTCTTCGCCCGCACCCGCTCAACGATCACTTCAGGGTCAGCATAAAGCTTGACAAAAACGCCGTCCTCCCCCAGCAGCGCTACGTTTTCCGGGTTTAAGACCATCCCTCCCCCCGTGGCAATCACCACCCGCGAGCGCTCCTTCAGCCGCCGGCAGAGGAGATTCTCCTCCGACCGGAAACGGACCTCGCCGTCTTCGGCAAAGATACGGGGGATGCTTTTACCTGTCAGCCTTTCGATCTCGGTGTCCGTATCCACAAACTCCCAGCCCAAAAGCCGTGCCAGTCTCCTGCCGACGGCGGTCTTCCCTGTTCCCATAAAGCCGATAAGAGATATCTTCTTCA
The DNA here is from genome assembly GCA_012961725.1 of Desulfotomaculum sp. GTDB lineage: Bacteria > Bacillota > Desulfotomaculia > Desulfotomaculales > Ammonificaceae > DTYU01. Next base: position 5,564 of record DTYU01000066.1, on the reverse strand, counting down.
ATCTGTCACCCCAAGAGTCGTTCCCGATACGCCGCCAGACTTGCCTTTACCTCGTCCATGGTATCGCTCCCGAATTTTTCTAAAGCAGCCCGCGCCATCTCCCAGGCCACCACGGCCTCGGCGATCACGCATGCCGCCGGCACAGCGCAGATATCTGCTCGCTCATATGCCGCCGCTACTTCCTCCTTGGTGATGAGATCAATACTCTGCAGCGGCTTTTTTAGCGTAGGTATCGGTTTCATCGCCGCGCGGATCACAACCGTTTCGCCGTTGGTCATCCCGCCCTCGATGCCCCCGGCACGGTTCGTCTCCCGGTAAAAACCGCGGCCCCGGGCATAAAATATCTCATCCTGAACCGCCGACCCCGGCAGTCCTGCCGCCGCAAAGCCCAGACCGATTTCCACGCCCTTTATCGCCTGAATGCTCATCACCGCCTGCGCCAGCCGCCCGTCGAGCTTCCGGTCCCAATGCACGTGGCTGCCCAAACCAGGGGGGCACCCGTAAACGCGCACCTCGAAAACGCCGCCCAAGGAGTCGCCCGCCTCCCGTGCCCGGTCGATCTCCGCCACCATCGCTCTGCTTCCCTCGGCATCGGTGCAAAACACCGGCGACTCCTCAACCCGCCGCCGCGCTTCTTGAGGCGGCGCTTCAAATGGTTCAACCGCCGCTGACCCGATCCTCACCACCTGACCGGCAACCTCGATACTCAACTCCTCCAGGAGCCGTCGGGCAACGCTTCCCGCCGCCACCCGCGCCGCCGTCTCCCTGGCACTTGAGCGTTCCAACACGTTCCGGATATCGCGGTGCCCGTACTTCTGCGCCCCCGGCAGGTCCGCGTGGCCGGGACGCGGCCGCGTGACAACCCGCTCCTGGAGCCGCGCCTCGGGCCCAGGAGCCATGACCTCCCGCCAGTTCACCCAATCCTTATTGGCGATTTTGAGGGCGATAGGGGAGCCCAAGGTAAAGCCGCCCCGCACCCCGCTCAAAATCTCGGCGCGATCCGCTTCGATTCTCTGCCTCCCACCCCTGCCGTAGCCGCCTTGGCGCCGCAGGAGTTGCCGGTTAATGTAATCAGCGGTCAGCGACAGCCCCGCCGGCATCCCCTCAACTATCGTCACAAGCGCCGGGCCGTGCGATTCCCCGGCCGTAAGGTAGCGTAGCATCGCTTCCCCTTCCCCGCGTCAGTCTTTTAAAAGAGCCACGAATTACACGAATTTGACGAAAACCTATTGAGCATCATTCCATATCCTGTTACTCTCAAAGGCTTTGTGTTTTTGTGTGATGGTCTTAAACCGCAGAACGTAGTACGTATAGGTAGAACGGACCCAGAGGGTCTATTCCTAAAGCCTAGCGTTGCCGAACACCGCCCGCCGCATCACCTCAAGCGGCGCCGTACACTTAGTCCATAGCTCAAACGCGGCCGCTCCCTGATGGAGCAACATCGCCAGGCCATTCTGCGTAGCCGCCCCGGCCGCCGCCGCCAACCGCAAAAAGCGCGTCTGGGGAGGGTTATAGATCAAATCCACCGCCAACTGCCCCGGGCGGAAGGCTTCGCCTGACACCAGCGGACAGCCCTCCTCATCAGGGTGCATACCCAAGGTCGTCGTCTGCACCACGATTTCTGCCGCGCGTAGAACACCAGTACCGGAGCGCCCGAGTTCTTCCCACAAGAGCGCTTCCGTCTCTACGCCCGTCGCCGCCGCTACCTCTGCCGCCAGCGCCTCTCCCCGGGCGTACGTCCGGTTGAAAATCGCGATCCGCTTGACTCCCGCCAGCGCAAGCGCTGCACAGACCGCCCTGGCCGCTCCCCCGGCGCCAATCACTACCGCTTCTCTGCCTTGGGCATCAAAGCCTGTCTCCCTGACTGCGCGCATGAAACCTCTGGCGTCCGTGTTATACCCCTTCAACTGCCCGTTCTCGTTGACGATTGTATTCACCGCGCCGATAAGCGATGCCTCCTCGGAGACGTGATCAAGATACGGCAGTACCTCCTCCTTATGCGGTACGGTGACATTAACGCCGGCCAAACCGAGGGCGCGAACAGCGGTCACCGCAGACCCGAGGGCCTCCTTTGGTACCCGAAACGGCACATAAACAAAATTCAGCCCCAAAGCCGTAAAAGCCGCGTTATGCATCGCCGGAGAAAGGGTATGTTCCACCGGGTCGCCAAACAGACCCGTTAGCTTAGTTCTGCCGTTTATTGTAAGCGCGACAGCAGACACCTCCTTTAGGCATATACTGACGGACCTTTTCGGTCGGTTCTACGTTCAAGGTTCGAAGGTCGAGCTCTGAACTGTCAAACGAGCCCAAATTCCACCCCTGCAGTCCGAACCGTGAACCTCAAAGCTCACACTTAGGACTTAGAACGGACCCTGAAGTCGGTCCTCATAGTCTTAACCTCGAACCTCCTGACTCCTGCCTCCCGACACCTGACTACTGCCTACTCACCACTGACTACTGCCCCTCATCCTCATACCGCCCCGCTTCGTCCCTTGATCCAAGGTAGCAGCAGCCGCTCAACCCGCCGTATTATCAGCCGTGTCATGAAGAAGTCGCGGCCGCCGAGGGACGAAACCAGTATGGTGTAAAGCCCCATCCGGTTCCCGCCAAGCACATCGGTGAAAAGCTGGTCGCCCACCATTGCCGTCTCCTCCGGTCTTGTACCTAAAAGCGCAAGCGCTTTCCGAAAAGCCTTGCCGCGCGGTTTGACCGCCCGGAAGACCCCGGGCAGACCGAGGGTCTGGGCCAGCCTTTCGCCCCGGTCAGGGTAGTTGTTCGAAGCGATACAGAGTTTGAAACCGTTTTGCTGCAAGCAGCCAACCCATTCATGGACACGGGGTTCTACTTTTTCCTCGCCGTGGACAATAAGCGTATTATCCAGGTCCAAGATCAGCGCCCTAATGCCTCTTTTTCTTAAAAGCTCCGGTTGAATATCGAAGAGCGACTCGACATAAAGGTCTGGAATCAAGAGCCTTAACAACCTCTGTCCTCCCGCCTCAACAAAAGTTCAACAATCACCGCGGTTATCGCCGCAGTCTCATCGGGCTTGAAAATCCTGGGCCCGCTCGCCCCCTTTTCTCTCTCTGTGACCACCGCTATCGTGCGCTCGTCGACCTCCGGCTCATCATCCGTATCAGCCACCCGGATCTGTGGCAGCAGCGCATCCTTATACCCTTCTACTATGATTATGTCCGCGCCGTCCTCTAAGAGCCCAATCACAGTCCCAAGCGGCGGCTCGCCTTCAGCCTGGAAGTAATAAGCGCCGCCTGGCCCTGCAAGCGCCGTTTTTATCGCACCCGCCTGCATGAACCTGAAGGTATCCTTTCCAGCCGCATCCCTGATGGCATGCCTGGTATGCTTCAGCACCGCCGTCCTGTACCCGGCCCTGCTTAGTTCCTTGACAACCCCTTCAATCAGCCTTGTCTTTCCTGCTTTCGAGCGTCCCACTACCCCTACCGCCGGGACTGAGGTCCAGATCTTCTGCTGAAGGCGCCTTGCCTCGGCGGGGGTATTGACGTTAAGAAAGACGCGGCGGAAGTTATGCCGCCAGGAAAAATCCGGCTCCGTCAGGTAGCAGACCTTTACGTCGCCAAGAAAAGAGACCGTACGGTAGCGTCCTTCGTTGATACAGCGCAAAACCGCATCACGGCACGTCTTCCGGTAGGCCGCAAACAGGGGCTCGAGCCTGCCTCCTATGCACGGGACGGCGGCATCAAATCCTTCAGCGCGCTGTACAATATACCGCGCAACTTCCCCGTCCGCAAAAGGAAGGTCAGCGGCCGCAACGAAAACAAGCTCGTGGCTCGCGAAAGCCAAAGCAGTGTGTATCCCGCCAATCGGCCCTACTCCCGGGACGATGTCCGGTACGACCCTCTCCGCAAGGCCGCCGTATACCTCCGGGTCTCCTGCAATCATCACCTCCGGAAAAACCTCCCGCAACGCCGCCACCACCCGCTCAATCAGCGGACGCCCGTCCACTAACAAGAAAGCTTTATCCTCTCCCATCCGGCTGCTTTTCCCGCCTGCTAACACTGCTCCGGTTACCTGCATAAAGGGATTTCCTCCATACCTTTTAGCTTAACCTAAAATCTCCTTTACCGCCAGAGCCAATAGAAAAATTCAGCGGACAGGCACAAGATTTGCCGAATCGGCGTAGGATAATGATGCGTCCGTTTTGCGCGATGGAAGTTTTAGCTTAACCAAAGCCAACCGGGCGGATTCTTTCATAACAGCGTCAAGGAGGGGTCGGATGCTTTCTGCTTTTGGCGCCGCTTTAACCTTAGTGCATGACCTTCTTTTTCTGCTTGGATACGTCACGAACAACTCTTTCCCGCGCCCGCTTTCCGTAGACGAAGAAAGAAAATATATAAGGCAGATGCTACGCGGAGACACCGCCGCGCGAAACATTCTTATTGAACATAACTTGCGCCTGGTAGCGCACATAGTAAAAAAGTACGAGGCTGCCGGGTATGACTTGGAGGACCTGATTTCAATAGGCACCGTTGGCCTGGTAAAAGCGGTCAAGACCTATAACCCAAAGAAAGGTACAAGGCTTGCAACATACGCTGCCCGCTGTATCGAAAATGAAATCCTCATGTACTTCCGCACCTGCAAAAAGACCCGGGCCGAGGTCTCCCTCTACGAACCCGTCGGGGTGGACAAAGAAGGAAACGAGGTCTTTCTCATTGATATCTTGGGCAGCGAACCGGACACGGTAATTGAGCAGGTGTCGCGGCGCATGGACCGGAAAACCTTGAAAGAGAAGCTCACGCACCTTGACTCCCGAGAGCAAAAAATCATTGCGTCCCGCTATGGTCTCGTGGACGGCCGCCGCCAGACCCAGAACGAGATCGCCGCGGCCTTAGGCATCTCCAGGAGTTACGTCTCCCGGATCGAAAAAAACGCCCTCGAGAAACTGAGTGCCGACTGTGAGAACTAATGGAAATTCTGCTCAAAGACATGCCGTAATATCATACAGTCCGGCTGCCGGGTTTAACCGCCGGAACGCCCTTGTGGCAAAGCGGACATTCTGAAGGATCCCAGTCCGCCGCATCCAAGCTCATCAACGCCACAAACGGTGCATCAAACCGCGCCCTGCCGCCGCTGCGGTCGATGAGTGCGCCAAAGCCGGCTATCTTCGCGCCTGAAGCCGCCGCAGCCGCGGCCGCTTCCTTCACCGATCCCCCCGTGGTCACCACATCTTCGACGACGAGCACAGCCTCTCCGGGCAAAATGGTGAACCCCCGGCGCAGTCTCATCTCCCCTTCAACTCGTTCGGTGAACAAAGCCCGCACGCCGAGTGCCCGCGCCACTTCATGGGCGACAATGATACCGCCGAGGGCAGGCCCCAAAACGCACCGGGCGCCCAGCCCGCGCAGGCGCTCAGCCAGCACCCTGCCCACTCGCTCGGCGTAATCTGGGTACTGCAGGACAAGCGCACACTGGATGTAGGTATCGCTGTGTCTGCCGGAGGTCAGGAGAAAATGTCCGTTGAGAATCGCTCCGGTATCTTCAAAAAGCCGCCGTATCTCTTCCCGGTTCAAGACGCCATCACGCACCCCCCA
>DTYU01000065.1 GCA_012961725.1 Desulfotomaculum sp. | reverse complement strand
GTCTGGCGCAAACGCGGGACCTATTGGAGGTGGCAAGCTCCTATGTAGATTTCTTGAAACTTGGCTTCGGTACGGCCGCCCTTTACAGCCCCTCCTTTCTTGCCAAAAAAGTAGAGCTTGTACGCTCCTATGGCGTTAACATATACCCTGGCGGTACGTTCTTGGAGATTGCCATAGCGCGGGGCTGCCTTGCCTCCTGCCTGAAGCAGTTTTTAGAGCTTGGGTTCACCGCCGTGGAAGTGTCTGACGGCAGTATCTCTATAGATAGAAAAACACGGGATTACGCTGTACACCTGGCGCAGGAGATGGGTTTCACCGTTCTGACAGAGGTAGGCAAGAAGAACCCGGGTCTTTGTCTTAACCCTCCCGAGATGGCCCGGCAGGTTATCGCGGACCTTCGGGCGGGCGCCCGGTGGGTCATTATTGAAGGGCGGGAAAACGGCTGTCGGACTGGGATCTACGATTCAAGGGGGCGGATCAAGGAAGGGATCTACCAGACGTTTCTTGCGACGGTAAAAGGCCGGGGGGTCATTATTTGGGAGGCGCCGCGAAAACTGCAGCAGGTGGAGTTTATCAAACGTTTTGGTCCGGATGTGAACTTAGGGAACATACCGCCAGGCGAGGTGCTTGCGCTGGAGGCCATGCGCCGCGGCCTGAGAGGCGATACGATAGACGTAAGCCTGAGGGTTGAGGAAGAGCAGGAGGAGCAGATCCAGGTTCAGGAGTCTGTTTCCGGATGAGGTGCGGCAGATTCGCTTTCCCGCAGCTTCGTGAGCACCGCTTCCAACTCGGGCGGGAGCGGTGCTGCGAATCGGAGCGGCTCGCCGGAGACAGGATGCGTAAAGCCGAGCACTCCGGCGTGGAGGAACTGGCCTTTCAGCCCCAAGCGCGGCCGCGCCGGTCCGTATTTCAGATCACCGACTACCGGGTGCCCGATGTGAGAAAGATGAACGCGGATCTGGTGTGTACGCCCTGTATCCAAGTGTAGTCGCAAAAGCGTGTATCTGCGAAAACGAGCCGCCACGGTGAAATGCGTTATGGCATCCCGGCCTGAAGCGTTTACCGCCATTTTTTTACGGTCGCGCGGGTGCCTGCCGATGGGTGCGTTAACCGTTCCGGCATCCTCCTTAACCTGGCCGCAAACCAAGGCCACGTACTCACGAGTCACCTTCCGCTCCTTTAACTGTGCGGCCAGGGAGAGATGCGCGCGGTCGTTCTTGGCAACCACCAGCAGCCCCGAGGTATCCTTGTCCAGGCGGTGGACAATACCCGGCCGAAGAACGCCGTTTATCCCGGAAAGATCACGGCAGTGGAACAGGAGCGCGTTAACCATCGTCCCGTGAATACGGCCGGGTCCGGGGTGTACCACCATCCCACGCGGCTTGTTAACCACAAGCAGGGCCTTGTCCTCATAGACAATCTCCAGCGGAATGGGTTCGGGCTCGACTGCCGGTGCCTCCGCCAGCGGCAGATAAACCCGTATTTCGTCACCAGTCCGGATGCGGTAGCTGGTGCGGACGGTGCGCTGGTTCACCAGCACCATGCCTTTAGATATGAGTCGCTGCAGCCGCGAACGGCTGATCTCCGTGAACTCATGCGCAAGGTAAACATCAAGCCTTAAACCGGCGTCTTCCTCTTCAACGACCAACCTCTCTGTCAGGACCGGTTTCTCGTGCTCTGTGGCCATTGGCGCAGGGATAACCTCCTCCTCCGCCGAAATAGTTCAACTTGAGAATACGGTCATTCAGCTTTTTTGGAGCCACCGCCTTGGCGG
>DTYU01000064.1 GCA_012961725.1 Desulfotomaculum sp. | reverse complement strand
TTTACTCCCTCCCTTAGCTCCTGCAATATTCCTACAGTAACTTTACACTAACCGATATTCTGCGAGTATCGAATCGCAAAATGCAGATTGGAAATGATCGCTGTGACTGTTGTTCGCCAGCAGGCAAACGGCCCCCGGGGGTAACCCGGGGGCCGCCGGAGAGTGTATAGCCCTTTTCAGAATTAACTAACGACGACCATCGAGGACTGGGCGTAATAGTCAACCTGGGCGTCGAGGGTTTCACTGATAAACCTGATCGGGACCAGCATCCTCCCGTTTACGATCACCGCGGCGACATCAAGCGAAACCTGCTCGCCGTCGACCGTTGCGGTATTCTCGCCTACACCGAGGACCACCACCCTGTTCCCCTGGACGAAGACAACCTGCCTCTCTTCCGGATGCCAATCAACCGTACAGCCGAGGGTTTCAGCGAATTTCCGCAAGGGCACCAGCATACGCCCGCTTACAATCCGCGGCGGAACGTCGAACTTCATCTTCTTCCCTTTGATAAAGACTGGTACCTGTGCTCCCTTTGTGCCGGCATACAAATCACTCAGCGCCTGGTAAACCGACTGATCCTGCGGTACTATCCCGGCGGCCTCTACCAGGGCCTGCTCGGCCTCAATCCGCTCTCCTAACTTGTGAAGAGCCCTGCCGAGCTTCTTGAGCGCCCAGGCCAATTGGTTTCTTTCACGAAACTGGCGCCGCGCTTCTGCCTTAATCCGCTTGATTTCTGCACCGAGCGCCTCTCTGACCGCCTCGTCGCCGCCGCCCTGTTCAAGCGCGCCTTCCTCGTCAGTCGCTTCTTCCAAGAGATAGATTGACTCCGTCACCGTCCGCGCCTCGATCAGGGCTTGCAGCACCGCCTGCGCTCTTACCGTCGCCGGGTTCTGGCTGACTTGGCCGTAAGCCACCCGCAGTCCTCTTAGGCCCGGGTGCTCACCGCGCGCCCATGCCGGACCCCTCTCCCGCTCATAGGCATCCTCATCAACAGCATCACCTTCGCAGGTGCAGTCGCCGAAGCTTTCTTCTTCAACCGCGCCAACATCCGGGCCTTCTTCAGAGGCAAGTGAAAGCTGAGATAAAGAGAGCAAACCCGCCAGTGTAAAGACGAAGACGACAAGAAAGGTGATTCTTTTGAACCGCATATCTGACCCCCTTTTTTTAAAATCAGCTCTCAGTATTCACCCTTCATCCTTAACCCGCATTCCACCCCCCTATCAAAACATCCGTCTCTTACGGGGTAATTACGGGGGTGTCAAGCCAAAATGGGGCTGGCGTCCTATAGTTGTGTGAGACTTTTTCTTCAATAAACGGCTTTGTTACTCACAATTTTCCAAGTATTTTTCTTCTGTTATGACGCCAATATATATAAGAGTAAAATTTCTACCATAAGGAGGAGGAGCAACAATGTTCATTGCCAAAGGCAAACAGATTCTTGACAACCGCGTCGATATCAACCCATCTCCCGCGGTCAGGGGAAGGGAGGTCTTGGTACGTTACAACGGTCTCCTCAACAAATCCGGCGCCGACCGCGTCTTCTGCCACTACGGGTTTGACGGCTGGCATAACGTCAGCACCGCTGAAATGAGGCGCGAGCCCGACGGTTCTTTTGCTGCAGCCCTACCGGTGATAGGCACGAGCGAAATCAACCTCTGCTTTAAAGACAGCGCGAACAACTGGGACAACAACAGCGGCTGGAACTGGATGAGCGATATCAAGTACTAAGAAACAATGGGACACGCATCCCTTCCGGTGCGTGTCCCCTGCATCTTGCAGCCAAGCTACTCTAAGCCTCATTTTGTCCTCTTAAAAATCAATTGAACTTTCGCGCGTACAACAAAAAAACAGCCTCCCACTGTTAAAACGCCTGACACTCCCCGCTTTTTTGGTATAATGGATTCAACAGGGGGTCATATCTTTGTTCGGTCACAATCCTTTCAGCCCCGGCGGTTTTAACGCGGTCCGCCAGCGCGTCCAGGAGCTGAAGCGGGAGTATCCCGACCTCAGCAACGAGGAGTTGGCACGGGTGTTGATCAGCGAGAAGTGCTGGTGGTGCGCCCTTGCGGGGTGCCTGACCGCCCTGCCCGCCGTTGTACCAGGGCTCGGAACGCTTATCGCAATCCTTGCGGGTGCGGCCGCCGATATCACCATCTTGGGATGGGCGATTACACGTCTCGTCTTTGAACTGGCCACCCTCTACGGGCGGGACCCGACCAGTCTCGATGCCCAGCGGGAGGCCTTCGTCGCCTTCGGGCTGGCCGCCGGGATCCACGGCCTGAACCAGCGGCTGAGCCGGTTCGCTGCCGCACAGTTCTCCAAGCAGTTGAGCACAGAACTTCTGCAAAAGGCGCTGCTAACCTTAGGGGTCCGCGCCAGCCAGCGTCAACTTATCCCGCGGGTCCTGCCTTTTGCAGGCGTTATCATCGCCGGGGGGATAAATTATTTCTATGCCCGTGCGATAGGTTTCAAGATGCTTCGTTATTACCGTGATAAAGCATGCGCTCTCAGTGGAAACGTGATCGATGTGGAGAGTGGCGGAACAACCGGATAAGCAAAACACCGGCAAGGAAACCGCCGATATGCGCCCACCAAGCAACGGTTTGACCCGTTACCGCCAGCGAAGCGACACCGCTCAAGAGCTGCATCCCGAACCACAGGATTAAAAAAAGCACCGCCGGAATCTCCACCAGTGTGAAAAAAATGAAAAGGGGCAGAAGCGCAAGCACCCGGGAACGAGGAAAGCTGATAAAGTAGGCGCCCAAGATGCCTGCGACCGCACCACTGGCGCCGATCGTCGGCATAGAGGAATCAGGGTTGGCGAATATGTGGGCCAGGCTGCCGGCAAAACCGACCAAAAGGTAAAAAAGAATGAATCTGCCACGCCCCATCGAATCCTCTACATTGTCCCCGAAGACCCAGAGGTAAAGCATATTACCCAACACGTGAAACCACCCGCCGTGCAGAAAGATGGCGGTCACAAAAGGGGTATAAGCGTCAACGCTGAATGGATGAGCTAAGAGATGCGGGAGGTCCCGTGCCGGTATCACCCCGTACCAACGTACCAAAGCCTCCAAAGCCTCCCGCGGCAGTGACGCCTGATATAAGAAAATCAGCACGTTTATGACAATGATGGTCACCGTGACCACGGGGAATCTTCGTGACCGGATGGTATCTCTGAGAGGGATCATCTTCTTCCTCCGTAAATAGACGTTCAACCTGATACTGACCCGGCGCTCAATACATGCTTTAAGGTTGAAGATCTATTACTCATTGTCGGCCAAGGAAGGCCTATTCCTTGCAGCTCAAAAGTTGCGTTGAGTGCCGGGGGCCGTTCCGCGTCCTACGTCGACTTATTTAAATGATACCACCATTCAACCGGGGTGTTCCAGGAAAATTATAACAACCGCTCCTGATCCCATTGCTGACCGCTAACCGCCTCCTCCCCGCCGCCCTTTATCAGGCCGCCGCTCAAGCCCCGGAGGCATCTCTCTCTCGTCATCCGTGCCTCCTGCTTTAGGTACCGCTTCAACTCCGGCCCCCGGTTCTTCTTGCATTCCGCCCTCCGGCGGCACTCCCGGGACCGCCGGCGGATTTTCCGGACACGGGGGTGCGACTCCCACCGCTGCCCCCGGCCCTCTTGCTTCTTAGCCTTCCTCTTCGCCCTGCCCTCCCGGACCCTTGTCCTGTACCCGCCCCTTCGCCGGTTCAGGGAGCGCCTTTACCGGCGGGCCTGCACCCCAAGGCGGCCCGAACGGCTCCGCTTCGCCAGCCTCGCCCTCCTGCCGGTCCTCGTGCTCGGTCCGCCCTATGCCCACGGCCCACCGGCGCGTTTCCACACCCGTTTTAGCCGCATATCTGCCGACTGAAAGACCTGCCTTGCGCGCCTCCTGCCGGAGTGCAGCCGGTACCGCCGCGGCCACAATCTCAGCCGGGAGACGCTTCTTTTTAAACTGTTCAACCGCTGCCTGCACGAGCCGCCCCGTCTCCGGCACCGGATCCCCCCGCCGGGCAGGCACCACCGTAATCAGCACCAACGCCGGGCTTTCCACCGAGAGATACGCAAGTTCTTCGGCCCGTACGATTAATATGCGGATCGCCTCCGTCACCGGGGTACCCTTCAGACTGAGCCCGGCAACCAACTGCTCCGCATCTTCGGTAAGTAAACTGATCTCAACGACCCTTTCCTTCCGGTCGATCCCCAGTTCTAAGCTCGGATTAATATCAAGCGCCACGTACGCCACCGGGCGTGCATAAGTATACTCGTAGGCACCAAGTCCGACAAACATCGCCAGTACGGCAGCGGCCAAAGCAAGCATCCACCACTTTCTTACTGTACTCCGGGAGAATGAAATCTCTTCGCCTATTTCTCCTGTAGGAGGCGAAATGCGGCAGAACTCACCTTCAGCGGTAAGGATGACGCCGCCGCCGTTCCTTTCTAAAAGAAGACCCTTTTCCTGTCGCTTCACCTTTACGTCCTCCCGAAAATAAATCAACCGCCAAGACGCCAAGCACGCCATAAATCAAGGAAATAAATAACATCCCACTTTTCACTTCTTTTCAGGCAGAAAGCAGGACCGGATCGTCGTCAACGATCTCCTAACAGTACTTCAAGTAAGAATACAAATAGACAAACTCCTCCGGGTATCCAAATATCAGGCTCACCGCCAGGATATACCTGCGCCCTCTCTCTAAAGTCTTTCGCGGTACTCCCGTGGCAACCGCAAGCTCTTTTATGGGAACCCGTTTTCTCTGTAGCAAACGTCTAAACAGCGCCTCGTCCTCCGCCAGCGCCCGTGCCGCCCGCAGGAAATTGGCCCGCGTATCCCGGTGCTTCGGTGAATCATCAGCCAATTGTCTAAAACTCAAACCGAATTCTCTTAACAAATCATTGTAACGTTTGATCTCCTCGCGGCGTTCCCTCACCATCTCCTCTTCGGTAAAGCGCTCGTAAGCAACCGCCGCAACCGCCGAATCACCGCTTGCGGCCAGTTCCTCCAGACTCTCTGCGGCCTTTCGCCCTTCTTTGCGGAAGTAATCCGCTATGCGGCTCCTGATAACCA
>DTYU01000063.1 GCA_012961725.1 Desulfotomaculum sp. | reverse complement strand
TCCGGACTCTTCCCGTAAGTGACAAAAGGCGTCCTGACCTCATGAATGATCCCCCTTAACCGGGGGTCGTCACAGCAGAGGACCGCAACCCTGCCGGGTTGATTCCTGCTTATGAACTCCCGAAATGCTTCGACCAGGGTTTGGAGCGAGCCGTAATAATCCAAGTGGTCGTTCTCAATATTTGTCACCACCGCCACCTCGGGAGAAAGCAGCAGGAATGTCGCGTCGCTTTCATCGGCTTCGGTGACAAAATAGCGGCTTGCCCCCAAGCGAAAATTGCCGCCGATCGCGGGCCATTCTCCACCCACTAAGACCGTGGGGTCCAGCCCCCCCGCCAGCAGGACCGCCGCAACCATTGCGGTGGTCGTGGTCTTGCCGTGAGCGCCCGCTATCGCGACACCGGTGTAATCCCTCATCACCTCCGCCAACAGTTCACCGCGCCGGATTACCGGGATCCCTTGCTCCCGTGCCGCGGTCACCTCGGGATTCCCGGGTTGGACCGCCGAAGAGAAAACCACCAGCTCCGCAACGCCCAAATGTTCCGGCGCATGCCCTAAGTAGACGCGGACTCCCTTCGCCTGAAGGCGCTCAGTGATCTCCGAGGCCTTAAGGTCCGAACCCGTTATCCGGTGCCCGCGGGACAAGAGGAGGGCTGCAAGCCCGCTCATGCCGACCCCGCCGATCCCCACAAAGTGTATGTTCCTTGGTATCCCGCCCATCACTTGCCCGCTGCTCCTCTCCACTGCCCGCACACATGGTATCTTATGCAGCCGTGCATAAAACTGCTACCGGACTTGTCCCCCGTTTAGCAGAATACAGAAGTCAGGAGTCGGAATTCAGAATAGAGAAAGGGGGTCTGCTGTCTCTTATCTTCTGAACCTCGAAACTCGAACTTCGAACCTCCTGTCTCCTGCCCTGTCTTCTGTCCTGACGGCTGACGGTCGACTACCGGCCACTGACTGCGGCAAGCTCCCTGATGCAACTGATTATCCGTTCCAGCGCGTCAGGCTTTCCTAAAAGGGCGCTCTTCTCAGCCATAACCCGCAGTTCGGCCGGGTTGCTCAGCAGCCGGTCCAGCTCACGAAGCAGACGCTCCCCGCTTAGTTCCGCGTCCCTTATCACCACCGCCGCCCCCCTCGATTCAAGCGCCCGCGCGTTAAACTCCTGATGGTTGGCCGTCGCATGCGGATAAGGGATCAGTACCGCCGGCCGGCCAAGACAAGTGAGTTCCGCTATCGTCGCTGCTCCCGCCCGGCAGATTACCAGGTCAGCCGCCGCAAGGTAATCCGCAATCTGATAAAAGAAGGGGGCAATGGTAACATTCCCCATGCCACCGGGATCTATTCCGCCTGCAGACAACATCTCCCAAAACTTTTCGTGGCCCGCTTTTCCCGTAGCGTGATAGATCCGCAGACCCGGCCTGCCGGCATAAGCACGGATGACGTCTGCCATTGCCAAGTTAAGCCGCTCGGCCCCGCGGCTGCCGCCAAAGGAAAGCAGCACAGTCTGCCCGCCCACGCCTAACCGGGCCCGGGCATCCTCCCGGTCTGTCTGTAGGATCTCCTCCCTTACAGGCAAACCGGTTATCTTGAGTTTCACCCCGCCCGGCAGGTAGCGGGCGGCTTCCGCAAAGGTGAGCGCCGCATATCCGGCCAGCCGGGCAAAGATCCGGTTGGTAAGTCCCGGGAAGGCGTTCTGTTCATGGATCAGCACGGGAACCCTTAAAAGGTGCGCCGCAAGAAGCACGGGGCCGGATACGTAACCGCCGGTTCCGACGACCACTGCGGGTTTGATCTCCCTGATAAGGCTCAAGGCCTCGCAGGCGCCCTTCATAGCAAGCATGAGCACCCAGAGGTTTTTGACCGTAAGCCTTCGCTTCAGCCCGGCCGCGGCTATCGTCCTGAAGGGCAGCCCGGTTCTGGGTACAATATCCGCCTCCAATCCCCCTGCGGTACCCACGTAATACACCCCGCAGCCCGGAAAGGTGCGCCGCAAACCCTGAGCGATCGCCAGGGCAGGATATATGTGTCCCCCGGTCCCGCCGCCGGCTACGATAAATCTCGGCCCCGGCACCCTTTCACCTCGCCGTCTGCTTCGAGATGTTGAGCAGGACACCGACGGCAGCGAGTGTAAACAGCAGCGAGGTCCCGCCGTAACTGATAAAGGGCAGCGGGATCCCTGTTATCGGCAGGCTTCCAGTGACCACCCCGATGTTTACGAACGCCTGAAAACCTATTCCGGCGGTGATACCTGCGGCAAGCAGACTGGCAAAGGAGTCCGGGGCATAAAGGGCGATTCTCAGTCCCCGCCAGATGAAAACAAGGAACAAAATAATCACCAAGGCTGCACCGATAAAGCCCAGCTCTTCACCTATCACCGCAAAGATAAAATCGGTGTGCTGCTCCGGCAGATAAAGAAACTTCTGTTTACCCTGGCCCAGTCCCATGCCGAAAAACCCGCCTGAACCTATCGCATAGAGCGACTGGATGATGTGAAAACCGCTTCCCTGCGGGTCTTTCCACGGATCGAGAAAAGCAAGAAACCGTTGCATACGGTACGGCTCGTAGTAGATGGCCGCCGCTACGGCTGCAATGCCCCCTATGCCGACACAAGTCAGCAGGCGCATCGACGCGCCGGCGCAGAAAAGCATTGCCACGACCGTGCCTGTAAGCGCCATCGCTGTACCCAAATCGGGCTGGAGCAGGATCAGGGCCGCCGCCAAACCAGTTATGCCCAAATAGGGGAAAACCTCCTTTAACCGCTTGACCGCGCTCCTGCCCCTGCTGAGCCCATATGCCGTGAAAACCACGATCCCGAACTTGATTATCTCCGAGGGTTGGACGGTCACCGGACCCAAGTCGATCCACCGCTTAGCACCGTGGGAGGAATAACCGACCCCCGGCAGAAGCACCAGGCCGAGCAGAAGGAACGAAACAACGAGCAGGGTAAACGCCCATCGCCGGAAATTCCGGTAGTCGTAATTCAACAGGCAGAACATCCCGACCAGCCCGAAAACGGCGTACAGGAGCTGCCGTTTGAAAAAGTAAAAGGTGTCATTATAGCGTACCAGAGCCGCATACTGACTGGCGCTGAAAACCATCACCACGCCGATGCCCAAAAGCACGGTTACGCTCAGAAACAGCGCAAAATCGGGCGGCTTTGCCGCAAACCTGGAACGCATTTGCCTCTTCAGCCCTTCGCGGAGGCGGCGATCTCCCGGACTATCTGTTTAAACAGCTCGCCCCGCTCCTCATAGTTCTTGAACATATCCCAACTCGCGCACGCGGGTGACAAGAGGACAACGTCCCCCTGAACCGCCGCATCCCTTGCCTGAAATACGGCCTCTCTCAAGTCTTTCGCGTGATAGATCTCTTGCACACCGGCCGCACGCGCCGCCGCTGCAATCTCCCCTGCACTCTCGCCCACAGTTACGAGCGCGCGTGCCCGCTCCTTTATCTTGGCCGCGAGCGTGGTGAAGTCGTTCCCTTTGTTCCGTCCTCCCGCTATCAAAACGACCGGCCGCCGGTACGACTCTAAGGCCTTTAGCGCGGCATCGGGATTCGTGCCCTTAGAATCGTTCACGTACCTTACCCCGCCGACCTCGGCCACAAACTCCAGCCGGTGAACAACCCCTTCGAAATCACGCAGCGCCCTTCCTATTATGGCTCCCGGAACGCCAAGAGCGGCGGCCGCCGCCGTTGCCGCCAGCGCATTCTCAAGGTTATGCGGACCGGGAATGCCGATCTCCCCGGCACCGCATACCTCTGTAAGCACGCCGTTCTCGCTGACAACCACCCTGCCCGCATGGACAAAGGCCCCTGTATCCAAATTATGCCGCCGGCTGAAGAATAATACACGGGCGCGGGTACACTCTTTCATCGCCGCCACTACGGGGTCGTCGAGGTTTAAGACCGCCGTATCCCCCTCTCCCTGATTGGCAAAGATCCGGGCCTTTGCTGCCGCATATGCCGCTGTGGTCTGGTAGCGGTCTAAGTGATCGCGGGTAACGTTTAAAACCACCGCCACCCGCGGACGGAAACTGAAGGCCGTCTCAAGCTGGAAGCTGGAGACCTCCGCCACGATTATGTCCTCCGGCCCGTAATCCTCCACTGCGGTCACCAGCGGCACGCCGATATTGCCGGCCACGAGCGTCCGGCGCCCGGCGGCTCGGAGGATCTCCCCGGTCAGGGCGGTGGTGGTCGTCTTGCCGTTCGTCCCCGTGATCGCCACAACCGGCGCCCGGGCAAAGCGCCAGGCTAATTCCAACTCCCCGATAACCTCTATCCCGAGATTCAGTGCTTGAGCAACCGGCGCCACCGTCAGGGGCACCCCCGGACTGACTACCAAGAGATCGTACCCTCCCGCCTCCGGGTAACCACCGAAAAACGTCTCCACCCCGGTACCGGTCGCTTCTATCAGCAGCGCGGCCGGTTTAATATCCGTGAGCGTCACCGCCGCGCCCTTCTGGTTCAAAAAGCGCGCCGCGGCGATACCGCTCTGCCCGGCACCGACCACCAACACCTTCTTACCTTTTAACTCCAAGAAAAACACGCTCCTAACCCAAGCCGTAGACACCGGCCAATCCCGCCAGCCCCATGACCAGCCCAATGAGCCAGAAGGTAACGACCACCCGGCCCTCCGGCCACCCGCCGAGTTCAAAATGGTGGTGCAGCGGGCTCATCCGGAAAATCCTTCTGCCGGTAAGCTGAAACGAGGCGACTTGCAGGATCACGGACAGGGCTTCCGCCACGAAAACCGCACCGATAATCAGCAGGAAGAGCTCACTGCGTGTAAGGACCGCCGCCGTGCCAAGCGCCCCGCCGAGCGCTAATGAACCGGTATCACCCATAAAAACCCGCGCCGGGTGCCGGTTGTATAACAGGAACCCGAGGCAGCCGCCCGCCACTGCGCCTAAACCCACCGCTAAACCGGTTTTGTCCATAATCAGCGCAAAAAAAACGTATACGCCGGCGGCAATCACGGTCAGCCCCGCGGCCAGACCGTCAAGGCCGTCGGTGAGATTCACGGCGTTGGCCGTCCCGGCCAGAACCAAGACCGTTAAAAAGACAAAAAACCAAAAGCCGTAATCAACGTGGACCCCCCCGTCCTGAAAAAAACCGGAAAAGGGAACCGCGACATCCGTGCCCCGGCCGAGAAAGGAGACCGCAAAGACCGCGAGGCCGAAGGCGACTGCCGCTTGCATAAACAGCTTTTCCCGTGCTCTTAACCCGAGCGGCCGCTGTTTGACCACCTTCAAAAAATCATCTAAGAAACCGGTGAGCCCGTAACAGAGCATAACAAGAATCAGCGCCATCGCTTCCGCGTTTCCCCGGCCGAACCAGAGCACCGCCGGAGTGACGCCTAACAGAAAGATGACCCCGCCCATCGTAGGCGTACCGGCCTTGGAGAGGTGGCGTGAGGGCCCGTCGTAGCGTACCCGCTGCCCGACCTTAAGCCGCCTGAGCACAGGTATCACTACCGGCCCGGCAACGACCGTAATCAAGAGTGAAAAAAGAAACGCGCCGGCCACAGAAGCAGTCAACCCTGCCCACCCCCGGAACAGAGGGCTTCAACGACCGTTTCGAGGTGAACACCGCGGGAGGCCTTTACAAGCACAACCGCCTCACCGAGCGCCATTTTGCCCAGGCACTCCGCGGCGCTTGCCGCATCCGGGCAGGTTATTACCCTGTCGAGAGGCAAACCGGCAGCAACGGCTCCCGCCGCAATATCCTTCGCCAACTCTCCTACCGCCACCACAAACTCCGCCGACCCGGCGGCCGCCTCACCGACCTCCCGGTGAGCGCCGGCGGCTCTCTCCCCGAGTTCGAGCATATCGCCTAAAACGGCCACCCGGCGCCGGCCCCGGGCGACCTCCTGCAACACGCCAAGCGCCGCCCGCATCGAGGCAGGATTGGCGTTGTAGGAATCGTTTATCACCGTCAGTGAGCCGCACCTTCTGATCTCGAGGCGCATACCGCTTAGCGCCACACGCCTGAGCCCCTCCCGTATCTCATCCGCGGACAGCCCCATCTCCCGCGCTACCGCAATAGCCGCCAGCGCGTTTACGGCATTGTGGCAACCGGGCACCGGCAGAAAGTATTCCTCTTCCGCCCCCGCCGCGGCGACCCTGAAGCGGCTCCCCTCGTTTGCAGGGGTGTAGTCAACCAACTGCACCGCCGCCCCGCTGCCCGTGCCGAAAAAGATCACCCGCCCCTTGCACCGCCTTGCCTCAGCATAAATAAACGGGCTCTCCGCATGAAGCACCGCAAATCCTTCAGCCGGGATGAACTCTAAGAGTTCTCCTTTGGCGCCCGCGATCGCCTTTACGCTTCCTAACCGTTCGAGGTGGGTTTCGCCGATATTGGTGATGACAGCGGCGTTCGGGCACGCAATGCGCGCAAGCGCGGCGATCTCCCCGGGCGCCCGCATCGCCATCTCCACCACCGCCACCTTGTGCCCCAGACCGATATCAAGCAGGGTCAGCGGCACCCCGATCTCGTTATTCAGGTTCCCCCGCGTAGAAAGAACCCGGAACCTCACCCCCAACACCGCTGACAGAATATCTTTGGTGCTGGTCTTTCCGGTACTGCCGGTTACTCCTATCAGGAAAACACCGGACCGCTTACGGATGTAACCTGCCAACTTCCCCAACGCCGCCATGACATCGGGCACCATGAGTATCGCCGCCTCTGCCGGAAGCGAAGACAGCCTTCGGGATAGAACCGCCCCCGCCGCCCCCCGGGCAAGCGCCTCAGAGACGAACTCGTGTCCGTCAAGCCGTTCTCCCCGAAGGGCAAAAAAGAGATCTCCCCCGGCGGCGGTCCGGCTGTCTGTTGCCACGGCCCTCACCATCCGGGCCGGGTCGCCCTGGATGAGGGCGGCGTCTATCACTTTTGCGATTTCCCCTACGGTCAGCGGCAGCATTTAGCCCGTTTTCGCCCCTTTATCCCTTGCTTGTAGCAGTTTCCGCAAGATCGCCGCCGCCACCTGCCGGTCATCAAAAGGCAGCTTTGCATCCCCAATGATCTGGGAGTCCTCGTGGCCCTTTCCCGCGATCACAACCACGTCGCCCGTCTGCGCCTGCTCAAGTGCGAGGGCGATCGCCTCCCTCCGGTCAGGTTCCAAAATGTATCTCTCACGCCCAGTAACCCGTTTTAAGCCCTCCTCAACCGCGGCGATAATCGCCGAAGGCTCTTCGCTGCGCGGGTTGTCTGAGGTCACCACTGTAAAATCCGCCAGCTTTCCCGCCAATTCCCCCATCACGGGCCTTTTGGCCGGGTCCCGGTCCCCGCCGCACCCGAAGACGACTATCACCCTTTCCTTAGTCAAAGCCCGCGCCGCATGCAGCACGTTCTCCAGCCCATCGGGCGTATGGGCGTAATCCACCACCACGGTGAAATCCTGACCCACATCCACCCGCTCGAACCGCCCGGCCACAGCCGGTACACCCTCGAGCACCCGCGCCGTCTCTTCCGGCGGAAACCCTTCCCCCAGCCCGACCGCAAGCGCCGCCAAGGCGTTGTAAACGTTGAACCGCCCCATTAATTTCAATCTTACCGGAACCCGTCCCCAGGGGCCCTCGGCCACAAACCGGGTGCCGCCGCCCGTCAGCGCGATATCCCGCGCGCGCAGATCGGCCGCCCCGTCAACCCCGTACGTGATTACCCTGCTGGCGCTGAGGGCGGAAAGCCTCACACCGTAAGGGTCGTCGATGTTCAGTACCGACAACTTCGGCCGGGACTTTACCCCCGGTCTAATCAACTCTTTAAAAAGCTCGGCTTTTGCCCGGAAATACTCCTCCATGTCCCGGTGAAAGTCGAGATGATCCTGCGTCAAATTGGTAAAGACGGCCGCGTCAAACTCCAGTCCCGCAACCCGCTTGAGCGCCAACGCGTGCGACGAAACCTCCATCACCACCGTTGTTGCACCTTCCTCCAACATCCGCTTAAGAAAATACTGCAGTTCTAAGGACTCCGGCGTGGTCCGCTCCTCCGGTATGATAAGATCCCCCACTCTTGTGTACAGCGTCCCGATAAGCCCCACCTTCTCGCCCCGGGCCTGGTAAAGCGCACCGATGAGATGGGCGGTGGTGGTTTTGCCGTTGGTGCCCGTGACCCCGACCAGGCGCAGCCGCCGCCCCGGGAAACCGTAAAACCGCGCCGCCGCCAGCGCAAGTGCGAGACGCGTATCGGCCACCCGGACGACAAACACTCCGGCCGGCACCTCGACCGCCCTCTCGACTACAACCCCCGCCGCACCCCGCCGGATGGCATCCGCAACGTAATCGTGCCCGTCCTGGACAAAACCCTTGATCGCGAAAAAAACGAACCCCGGCTCGACCCGCCGTGAGTCATAAGCCAGACCGGAAGGGTTAAGCGTAAAGAGCTTATCAAGTTCCTCTCTCAACCGAACCCCAGCCTTCCGTAACCCCACAAAATTTCAGGGACACCATACTAAATTAAAAATTTCAGGGACACCATACTAAATTATTATTCCAAATAATTGGTTCCGGCAAACACCGCTTAAGGATGGAGCACCGCCGGTTCGGAATCCTCAAGGCGCTCAGGTGAAGCAAACTCCACCTTTATCGTTTGCCCGCGCCGCACCTTCGTACCGGCCGCCGGTTGTTGCACCCGGGCCACCCCGCTGCCTGAAGGCACCAGTGTCAAACCCACCTTCTCAAGCAATGCGGCCGCCTCTTTTATTGTCAGGCCCGTTACGTCGGGCACCGTGACCTCTGTCCCGTTGCCCCGCAGCGTTTTCAGCTCCAGCACCACTTTGGTCCCGGCGAGCACCGCTGCCCCTCCCTGGGGCACCTGGGCCCGCACCACTTCGCCATCGCCGCGCAGCGTAAACCTAAGCCCGGCGGCCTTGAGGCTCCGGACGGCCTCATCAAGCGGGAGGTTTACCAGCTCCGGAACCGTTACCGATTTTGGCTCTTCTTCAATCATGTACCACGGCTTCTCCGGCTTTTCCCGCCCCGCCTGCTGCGGAACGCCCAAGTACCTGAGCGCGTCCTCCATCACCGCCTTAAATACGGGCGCAGCCACCTGGCTCCCGAAGTAGATCCCGCCCTTAGGCTCCCAAACCACTACCAGGGTTACCAGGCGCGGATCATCCACCGGCGCGAACCCTACAAATGAGGAGACATACTTCCCGGGAACGTACCCGCCGGCCGGCCCCACCACTTGTGCAGTCCCGGTCTTCCCCGCCGTCCGGTAGCCTTCAAGGTAGGCGTTGACCCCTGTTCCCTTCAGGACCACCTTCTCCAAAAGCCTTTTCAGCTCCCGGGCAGCCTCCTCCGGCAGTACTCTTCTTACCCGTTCTGCTTTAAAGGTCCGCAGCACCCTGCCTTCCGGCGACTGGACCGCTTGTACGAGCCGCGGCTTAATCAGCTCCCCTTCGTTCGCCACCGCAGCGGCCGCGGTGATGAGTTGAATCGGCGTAACCGCTATCGATTGACCGATGGCCATCGTAGCTATATTGAGACTGGTCGCCTTCTCTTCCGGGATAAGAATCCCTTTCGCCTCTCCGGGCAGATTGATTCCGGTACGCTGGCCGAACCCGAAAGCTTTAACATACTTGTAAAACCGTTCACGGCCAAGATCCAGCCCCGCCTGGATAAAACCGGGGTTGCAGGAGTGCTGTACAACCTCCTCGAACGACTGGCTCCCGTGACCACCGGCCTTCCAGCAGCGAATCCTTCTGTCCGCCACCTTGATAAAACCGGGGCAGTAGAAACGGCTGCCTTCATCCACCACACCCTCAGCGAGCGCCGCCGCCGCGGTTACGATCTTAAAGGTGGACCCGGGCTCGTAAAGCCGCCAGATCGCCGGATTCCGGTCCCAGACCGCCTGCGGCGTCTCCCGCCATTTTCCGGGTGCAAACGTAGGCCGGTTGCCGAGGGCAAGTATTTCGCCCGTTTTTGGGTCCATCACGATTATAACCGCGCTCGCCGGGTGGTGGGTATCGACAATTTTATCCAGCTCGCGCTCTACGAAATACTGGATGGTCTCGTCTATCGTAAGGAAGAGGTTATTCCCGGGTACCGGTTTATGCAAACGGTGAAGCGCCGCCGGGATCTCCCGGCCGGTCGCATCCTGCTCGACCACCATTTTGCCTGGTTTGCCGACCAGATCCCGGTCATACGCAAGCTCGATACCCCCCAGCCCCTGGTTGTCAACGCCGACTATCCCCAAGACGTGTGCCGCAAGCGACCCGCGGTTATACTGCCGCCGGCTCTCTTCAATCAATTCAACACCGGACAGTTTCAAATTGCGTACCCGCCGCGCGGTTGCAAAATCGATCTTCCGTTTTACCCAGACAAAGGCCTCCCTTTTGGTTATCCTTTTAAAGACCTTCTCCTCATCCATTGCGAGGGCCTTGGCCAGCTTGGCCGCGGCCTCCCTGGGACCCTCCACCTGCGCTGGTATCACCGCGACCGAATCCGCACTGACACTCGTTACCAGAACCTTGCCGTTCCGGTCGCAAATGTCGCCGCGCCTTGCTTCAACGACTATTTCACGCACCCTGTTCTCCAGTGCACCCTGCTCAAGCTCCCCGCCACGAACCAATTGAAGCCAGGCCAGGCGGCCGATAAGCGTAACGAATAAAATAACGGCGAGAAAAAGAAGCAGCGTCAGACGCTTGCGCATGACAATGTTGGTCATGGGACATCCCCCGCCGTTTCAAACCTTACTACAGTAAAACTACGATTAATGACCTTTAAGAAGAACCATTAGAGCCAAGCGAGAGCATCTTCAGGAACGTCTTGAGCCAGCCCTCCTCAACCCGGCAGTCGCTTTCTCTGACTGCTCCGGGTGTGGGTTTTACAGAACCCGCGGGTGCTTGAGATACGGTAACGGGCACCTCGATACTCTGCCCGGCCGGCGGGCGGACCATACCGAGCTTTTGCACCGCAAGCGCTTCCACCTTGTCGGGTGAGGAGAGACGCTGGATAGCGCCCTCAAGCGCCTGGTTTTCCGCCTCGACCCGCGCCATTTCCTTTTGAAACTCCTGGAGGCAAAAACCGACATAGGCCATTCTGGCTTGGCAGAGGACCACGGTCAACCCAAGGAGAAACCCCAACAGGACCAGGGCGCTGATCTTGGCGCGCTCGGCGCGAACCAGCCTCCTCCTCCGCTTTGGGACCGGCCGCCTTTCACGCGGCAGCGGGTGTACATACGCTTGCTCTTTCGCTAACATCATGGCTGGCACCCTCCCTCGAAAATAAATTTCGGGGACACAATACTAAATTATTGATTAAGGCGAGGCCGTTCCCGGCGAACCCGTCTATTTTCGCCATTTATGGAGGGAACGGACGTTATCATAGGAAATCCCCCATTAAAACCGCCACCTTTTCCGCCGTCCGCAGTTTTGCACTCCGTGAGCGGGGGTTGCGCCCCAACTCCTCTCCGGTGGGCGTGCGGGGCCTCTTCGTCACTGAAATCAGTTGCCGTTTTTTTCCGCAGACGCACACCGGTGTATTAGGCGGGCAAACACAAGCCGCTTCCGCGGCCCGGATAAACTCCTTCACTATCCGGTCCTCGAGGGAGTGGTAACTTAAGACCACCAACCTCCCGCCCGGTTTAAGCAGTGCAAGCGCCTGCGCAAGCGATTCCTTCAGGGCGTCAAGCTCCTGGTTGACCGCGATTCGAAGCGCCTGAAAAGTGCGGCGCGCCGGGTGCGGACCCATCCGTCGGGCGGACGCCGGCACCGCCTTTTTGATCACCGCCACCAGTTCGCCCGTGGTCTCGATCGGCCGGATGGCCCGTTCCTTAACGATGAAATCGGCGATTCTTCCGGCCCACTTCTCTTCCCCGTACTCCCTGATAACCCGTGCCAATTCCTCTGCGCTGAGGGTGTTCACCAAATGGGCTGCGGTTACGGGAGCTTCCGGGTCCATCCGCATGTCAAGCGGTACATCCTCCCAATAGGTGAAGCCCCGTGCCGGGCTGTCAAATTGATAAGAAGAGGCGCCTAAGTCGTAGAGCACCCCATCGGCCCCGCGGATCCCGAGTTCCGTCATTATCGAGGCCAGCCTGCGAAAATCAGCCCGCACCAGACGCACCCTCGGGTCATTCCCAAGGCGCATGCGTGCCGCCGCGAGTGCATCCGGGTCACGGTCAAGACCTACAAGTGTGCCCTGCGGGCCCAACAGCCGCAAAATCCCTTCCGCATGGCCGCCGCCGCCGACTGTGCAGTCGACGTAAACACCATCCGCCCTTACCGAAAGCAGTTCGATCACTTCGCGGAGCATCACCGGCTGATGCCGGAACTCCATGATCAGCACCATCCCAGCACTAAAACTCTTCTAAGAAGTTCAAGTCGACGATCTTCTCAGCGATCTGCTCGTACTTGGCTTGTGTCTGCGCGCTGTACCGCTCCCATTCTTCCTTCGCCCAGAACTCCACACGCGAGGAGACTCCTAAGACTATTACATCCTTGGCAAGCCCTGCGTACGCCCGCAGGTTGGCCGGAATCAGTATCCGCCCCTGCCTGTCGACCTCAACCGCCGCCGCACCCGAAAAGAAAAGCCGGGTAAACGCGCGCGCCTCCGCCCTCGCGAACGGCAAGCGGTGCAGCTTTTCCTCTAATTTTCCCCACTCGGGGAGCGTAAAACCGAACAGGCACCTGTCCAAGCCTTTGGTGAGAATGAAACGGTCCCCCAGTGCCTCCCTGAAGCCGGCAGGAACGAAAATCCGCCCTTTGGCGTCAAGTATGTGCGCGTACTCCCCGATAAACACCGGCGTCCTCCGTAGAAAGAATTTTCCTCCACTTCAAACCACTTATCACCACCCATTCGCTGCGTGAAAGGAAATTCCTTCTTTTTGGGTTTAAAAAAAACGACAAAATTCGATAATGTTGCGGCTCCGCTCGCAAAATAATCAGCCAAAGACGCGAAGGCCCAAAGAAATTAAGGAGGGAAATACCCAGCGGAAGAGAAAATTTATGAAAGCTCACACATAACTTAAGCTTTCCGGCGGCCGTCCAAGACGGTCTTGAAACCGGAGGCGGCCATCTTGAGAAAATTGCGGTTGCGTTCAAGGATCTCCGATAACGCCCCGAGGAGGTAATCGAGCTGTTCCCGACTAACGGTGAGCGGGGGTTCGAGCCGGAGAACGCTCGGGTTGTTGAGGGTGTATGCTGTAACCAACCGGTACTTATTCAACAGTTCACCGGCTACCAGGCTCCCTAAGTATTCTTCCGAAAGTTTTTCCAGGAGGCCGAACGACAGCTTATAGGCGAGCCCCTTCCTTTCAGCAAACTCGAGGCCGATTAAGAGCCCGCGGCCGCGCACTTCCTTAAGCAACGGAGAGATTGCCTGAATTTCGCCAAGCCGCCGGAGCAGGTATTCCCCTTTTTCGGCAGCCTGCCGGGGGAGGTCTTCACCGACAACCACCTCGAGTGTAGCGAGAGCTGCGGCACAGGCCCAGGCATTTCCGCCAAAGGTAGAGGTGTGCAACAGCGCCCGATCAAGTGAACCGTACGCCCTCCGCCAGGCAGAATCGGTCGCCAAATAGGCGCCGATCGGCATCACGCCGCCGCCCAAAGACTTCGCCAAACAGAGGATGTCCGGTTCGACGCCCTCATGCTCGCAGGCGAACATCTTCCCCGTCCGGCCCAGGCCGGTTTGGATTTCATCCACGACGAACAGGGTGCCGTATTTAGCACAGATACGCTTCGCCTCTTTCAGGTATCCCGGTGAAGGCACGTTAATTCCGCCCTCCCCCTGGATCGGTTCCACGATGAAGGCCGCGGCCTCTTTTGAGCACAGCGCCTGCTCGAGTTCGGCCAAGTTATCATAAGGGACTATCTGGCACTCAGAAACCAGGGGGCGGAAGGCCTCCTGGTACTTGAGACGTCCGGTTACCGAAAGCGCGCCGAAGGTTTTACCGTGAAAAGAGTTTTCCGTATAGATCAGCTTTGAACGCCCGGTAGCGATGCGGGCCAACTTTATCGCTCCCTCGACCGCTTCGGCCCCGCTGTTGCAGAAAAACGAACGCCTGAGATCCCCGGGAGCAACGGCCGAGAGGTTCTTGGCAAGCGCACCAGCCAGCGGGGAAAGTGAGGCCTGTAGCAGGTTGGGCATCTCTCGTACACTTTCTACCGCGGCGATGATGCGGGGGTGGTTATGCCCGGTATTAAGTGAACCGTACCCGCCCAAGAAATCCAAGTACTCCCGCCCTTCATTATCCCAAAGACGCACACCCGCTGCCCGCACAAAGCGTTTGTCAAAATCAACCAGCTTGAGCAGAGTGACCAGCCCGGCGTTCAGGTACTCCTGGTGAAGCGCACGCACCTCCGCACGACTCAAGCCGATTGCCTCCTCTAAGCTGATAAGACCGGTCTTTTCAGCCATTTGCCAATCACCCCTAAAATCTTCCATCGAAACCTCTCCTTAAGATAACATTTTAGCAGAAACCGTTTTTTTCCCTCTATCACCAGACAAAAAGTTGGCTCTTCGGTGCCGCCTGCGCTTGCAGCAGCAGTCCGGCCTTTGCCTTGCTTGACAGGAGAAGGCAGGTTTCAGTAAAATCAAGCTGTATCCATTATAACATCTCTGCGGCTTCATCATCGCAGAACCGCAAGGGGGAAAGCTGTGTTCTCCAGTTTGGCAGAAAAGCTCCAGGAGACCTTCAAACGGCTGAAGAGCAAGGGTAAACTGACCGAGCAAGACGTAACGGCTGCCCTCAGAGAAGTGCGGGTCGCACTGCTTGAGGCGGACGTCAACTTCAAGGTGGTAAAGGATTTTATCGCGCGCATCCGGGAACGGGCGGTGGGACAGGAGATACTTGCCAACCTTAATCCCGCCCACCAGGTTATCAAAATCGTCCGCGACGAGTTGGCGCTCCTGATGGGCGGAGAAAACGCGCGGCTGAACGTCTCTTCCAAACCCCCGACGGTGATAATGCTCGTCGGCCTTCAGGGCTCGGGCAAGACGACCACCGCGGCAAAACTCGGCCTGCTGCTCAAGAAGCAAGGGCGGCGGCCGCTCTTGGTTGCGGCTGATGTTTACCGTCCGGCGGCCGTCAAGCAGCTCCAGGTCCTCGGCGAGCAGATCCGGGTGCCTGTCTTCTCCGGGGAAACAGACCCGGTCGCCATCTCTGTTGCAGCAGCGGAAGAAGCAGCAAGAAAAGGGTATGACAGTGTGATCATAGACACCGCTGGCCGCCTGCATATCAACGAGGAACTGATGCAGGAACTCGAGGGGATAAAGGCCGCGGTCAAACCCCACGAAATCCTCCTCGTAGCCGATTCAATGACCGGTCAGGACGCCGTGACGGTTGCAGAAGGCTTTCACGCGCGCCTCGGCCTCGACGGAGCGGTATTGACCAAGCTCGACGGCGATACCCGGGGCGGCGCTGCACTTTCCATCCGGGCGGTGACCGGGTGCCCCATTAAGTTCGCAGGCGTAGGCGAGAAGCTTGATATGCTCGAACCGTTTCATCCGGACCGCATGGCCGACCGCATCCTCGGCATGGGAGACGTCCTCACCCTGATCGAAAAAGCGCAGAGCACCATTGATGCCCAGCAGGCAGCAGAGATGCAGAAACGCCTGAAGAGCGCCGACTTTAACTTGGAGGACTTTCTTCTCCAGCTCCGGCAGTTCAAGAAGATGGGGCCGCTCGAGAATATCTTAAGCATGATACCCGGCTTTAGCGGGATGAAAAAACTCAGGGAGGAGTTACAGTTCGACGATCGCGATCTGCTCTGGACGGAAGCGATAATCAACTCGATGACCCCCCAGGAGCGGCGGCACCCGGAGATCATCGACGGAAGCCGCCGGCGGCGGATCGCCCGCGGCAGCGGCAGCACGGTCCAGGACGTCAACCGGCTGCTGAAACAGTTTGAACAAACGAAGAAGATGATCCGGCAGATCACATCAATAGAAAAGGGCTTAAAGAAGGGCGTAAGACCCGGCCGCTTTCCCTTTATCTGTTGAGAAGGGATTCTTGCCTGCAGCAGGCAGGAAGTCGCGTCAAGGTGAATTCCCGCAAACAATCATTCTGGATTCTGGCTCCTGACTTCTAACGTCGAACGGACCCCAAAGGTCCATCCGTGTAAGCTTGAACTACTTTAGAGAGGAGGTGTAACGCTTGGCCGTACGAATAAGGCTGAAGCGAATGGGCGCGAAGAGGCAGCCGCGGTACCGTATTGTGGTAGCGGATGCGCGCGCGCCGCGGGACGGCCGCTTCATCGAAGAAATAGGCTACTACAACCCGTTGGCTGACCCGGCCGAGGTCAGGGTTAACATGGAGCGAGCTAAGGAATGGCTCGCCAAGGGGGCGAAACCGACAAATACGGTTAGGGTCTTGTTTAGGCGTACAGGAATCTTTTAGAAGATGCGGGGGGCCAGGCTGATGGGAGGCTTAAGCTAATGAAGGAACTTGTAGAGATTCTGGCCAAAGCCCTGGTGGATAAACCCGAAGCGGTCGAAGTCAAACTGACCGAAAAGGAGAAATCGATCGTTATCGAGTTGCGGGTCGCCGCAGAGGATGTAGGAAAGGTGATCGGTAAACACGGCCGGATCGCCCGGGCGATCCGACAGGTGGTAAAAGCGGCGGCGGCACATTCCCGGAAAAAAATAGTGGTCGAAATCCTGTAGAGACCGGAGAGGGATATGAACCGGATCACTGTCACCCGGCCGGTAATCGTGAAGGTGAGGGTGACCGAAAGCTATAAACAGGCCTTGCTTAAGAGATTAGCAGCAGCGATCGAAGAGGCCGAGCGCGAGGTGCAGCGGCTTGAGTTTCAGGCGAAACGATTGGACGCCGATAAGAAGAGGCGCCTCTCGCAAGCGGAAGCCGACAAGATAGAAAAGAATCGTCGCGAAAAGGCAGCAAACAAGGAGCGGCTCAGGCAGCAGTTCGAAAACGTCAAGCATCTGCCCCCCGGCGCAGAGATCATCCAGGGGCGGGCCGAAAGCCTGGTAGAGATAGGGATAGGTGATGAAATAACACGGTTGGGCGCGGTGGAGATTGTGGTCGAGGAAGGAAGGATTGTGGCCATAAGGGAGCAGGGCTGAGGTCATGACCTTAGACTATATTACTGTCGGGGAGATTGTGGCCCCCCACGGACACCGGGGGGCCGTTCGCGTTCTTCCCCTGACCGATTTCCCGGAACGCTTCTTGAAAATGCAGAAGGTCCGGGTCTTTACGGGAAAAGAGATACAGGTTTACCCTGTGGAGAGCGCGGGCTTGCATAAGCGCTTTATCCTGCTCAAACTAGCCGGTGTCGATGATATCAAGAGTGCCGAAAAACTCCGTGGCGCTGCCATCAAGGTACCCCGCGCAGAAACAGTCCCTCTTCCGCCGGGGCACCTTTATGTCTTCGAGATCGTCGGGCTTGAGGTATGGTCAGAAGAAGGGGCCCTGATCGGTAAGGTTGGTGCCGTCCTTAAGACCGGGGCCAACGATGTTTACAGCGTAACTTCACCGAACGGCAAAGAGATCCTCATTCCGGCAATCAAAGAGGTGGTTCGGGAGATCGACGTTGACAGCGGAAAGATGCTGGTACGGCTTCCGGAAGGATTAACTTAGGCGTCTGGAACGGGCCCCGGGCGGAAAGACGGATCTTCAAACGATCTCTATAAACAGTCGCCGTTTTGGCGGTAGATTCGTTTCTATAAGGAGCAAAAGAAATGGTTTTTGATATCCTGACTCTGTTTCCGGCGATGTTTGCGGGACCATTTTCGACCAGCATTTTGAAACGGGCGATAGATAAAGGTATCATCGCCATCAACCTGATAAACATCCGTGATTTCTCCCAAAACAGGCACCGTACGGTTGACGACGCCCCGTTCGGCGGCGGCGCCGGAATGGTAATGGAGCCGGAACCGATTTTCAGGGCGCTTGAGGCTGTCCGCGAGGCGGGCGGAGGCAAACCCGGACCGGTCATCCTGCTCTGTCCTCAGGGTGAACGCTTCACGCAAAGCCTCGCCCAAGCACTCGCCGCAGAAAAACGGGTCGTGCTCATCTGCGGCCATTACGAGGGGGTTGACGAGCGGGTCAGGAGCGCCGCCACCGGAGAAATCTCGGTCGGCGACTTCGTGCTTACCGGCGGGGAACTGGCGGCGATGGTCGTCGTGGACGCGGTTTCACGCTTAGTCCCAGGGGTTTTGGGTGAAGAAACGGCGCCGGCTGCCGACTCGTTTGCCACCGGCCTTTTGGAGCACCCTCAATACACCAGACCGCGGGAGTACCGCGGCACGGCGGTACCCGAGGTGCTCTTGAGCGGCCACCATGCCCGCATAGCACGGTGGCGGCGCGAGGAGGCGCTCATCCGCACGCTCGTGCGGCGACCGGAGCTGTTATCGACGGCGGAGCTGACCGACGAAGACAGGAGCTTCCTCCGTGAGTGTGCGACGCGTATCGACCGTTTGCTCATAAAGGAGTGACGGAGGGCCGGCCGTTGTCCTTTGACACTGCACCCAGTCTTCGTTATAATCAGGGTTTGAGAAGAACTTAAGGGGGTGGACGGGTCCTGGTGGGCCTCCTGGTCTTCAAAACCAGCCGGCGGGCGAAAAGCAAGCCCGTGGTGGGTTCGATTCCCACGCACTCCCGCCAGAAATCTCCTTAGTTTGTAAATTTATACCAGCCCGGAAAAACCCGATTAAAAGCGCTCCCGGTTCGGTCGATAACCGGGAATAAAATTTACCTTAACCGGGAAAACTCACCTCAAAGTTACAGGGGGGTGAAGGCAAATGGAACCGATTACGCTCGAGAATTTCCCCAGGGACCTGGCGGCTAAGATCCAGGAAGGGAAAAGGGCCGGGCTCTCCGACGAGCAGATCGTCGATGGTATTATCCATTTGGGCGATGTACTGGCCAAGTTCGTAAGGCCCGATTCGCCGGAGGAGGCTCTGATGAGAGAGATGTGGCACACCGCGACGGCGGAGGAAAAGCGTACCCTGGCCGGTCTTATGCTGCGCATCGGCTCAAAACTGGTTCACTAGAGTTACCAAAAAGGTTTTATTCCAAAGAAGGGGCCCCGCTTCGGGGCCTCACGTCCTTTTTCGGCGCAAAACTTACCGGACTCCATACAGGCTGAAAGTTGCACTCATCACACGCCGCTCATACTCTCCTGGAACACCGCGGCCGTCGTCTGCATGGCGGACGTAAAAGAGCCAGTGACCGGGCGCCGAGAGAGTGACGTGCGCCCTGCCTGCGGCGTCGGTAACGGTGCGGACCGGCCAGTCGCGCTTATCTGAAAGGCTCCAGGCGGCACAGAGCACAGCCTGCGGCAGCGGCGCGCCCCGGTAGCGCACCTGGATTTCGACCTTATTGTCCAGGCGGTAGTCTTGGGGCGGCAGGACGATTTCGAGCTCATTGCCGAGAAAACTGACGTCCGCCTGCTTTACAAGGTCACCGCACGGGGCGCAAAAGTGCCCCACCTTAAGATAGGTCTTCGCATACTGGTAATAGTATACTGCTTCACGTGCTTCAGGGTAATCCTTGCGCGTGCCGGGCTTGTAGAGGCCGCCCTTTGTCAGGACAAAGGGTCCGACATCGTTTTCCGCTACTATCGCCCAGAGCCCTTCCCGTTCTGGAAGCAGGCGGATGACGCGGCAATCATCGCGGCCTTCTTCCACCGGAAGTCGCAGGGTATCCCCGCCGGGGTCAACCGCCCACGCCTTCAGCCGGCTCGGATCCGCCCGCCCGTCGGGGTGCATGGCGTGGCCGTAAAAAATCCGCAGGCCGAGCTCGTGCCCCCGGTGGCCGTGGCCGGCTTCCGGAAGTATCCATATTTCGTGTCCTTGGACCGCCTTAAGTAAAACTGCCATCGGATTACCTCCTGTTAAAGTAAGCTGTCTTCTTCGGTTTTTCCAAGATGATACCACAAAAATTTCGGGGACACCATACTAAATTATCAGATTTCAGGGACACCATAGTCAATTGTCTCTTTCTGCCGGGTTCCCTTCTTCTTGGCGTCTTGGCGGTAGATCCGTTTCCGTAGAAGGAATCCGCGCTGCTCGCGGCGAATTTACGCGGGAAACTATCCCCGGAGGCAAAAGAGTTGCTCGCGATCTTGAAAAGCGTTGCGCTTTATGGACTTCAGGGTTACATCATCCAGGTCGAGGTGGATATAGCCGGGGGGCTGCCGGCGTTTGATGTAGTCGGTCTACCGGATACGGCAATCCGGGAGTCGCGTGACCGAGTTCGGGCGGCGCTGAAGAACGCCGGTTTTGAGTTTCCGGTTAGGCGCATCACGGTGAATCTTGCGCCGGCGGATATCCGCAAGGAGGGACCGGGGTACGACCTGGCGCTGGCAGCAGGGATTCTTGCGGCTACGGAACAGGTGCCGCCGGCGGCCGCCGCTAACTACGTCTATATCGGGGAGTTGTCCTTAGACGGCGCGGTACGGGGCGTCTGCGGGGTACTCCCAAGCGTGGCGGCGGCGGTGCGCCACGGGGAGACGGCGGTGGTGGTCTCCGCGGCGAATGCAGCGGAGGCCGCGCTGGTTGAAGGGGCCGAGGTTTACCCCGTAAACCGCCTCCAAGAGCTGGGGTCTTTCCTCAAGGGGGAGCTGGAGATCCCTGCTTACCGGGTGGAAGCGGCTAACGTTTTCGGACAAATGGAGCCGGAGATGGACCTCTCCGAGGTACGGGGGCAGCTTTACGCAAAGCGGGCGCTCGAGGTGGCGGCGGCGGGGGGGCACAACATCTTGCTCTCGGGAAGTCCGGGGACAGGGAAGACGATGCTTGCCAGGCGTCTGCCCGGCATCCTTCCGGCGATGACCTTCGAAGAAGCACTGGAGGTTACCGAGATATACAGTCTGGCCGGCCTTCTTCCGGCGGGCCGGCCTCTCGTGACGCAGCGCCCTTTCCGCTCACCGCATCACACCGCTTCTTCGGCGGCCCTGGTCGGCGGGGGGCGCTATCCCCGCCCTGGAGAGGTGAGCCTCAGCCATAATGGGGTCCTCTTCCTCGACGAGTTTCCGGAGTTTTCCAAGGAGGCGCTCGAGGCGCTCCGCCAGCCGTTGGAGGACGGGATAATCACGGTCTCCCGGGCGGCAGCGTCCGTCAGCTTCCCGGCGCGGATAATGCTGGTCGCCGCGTGCAACCCGTGCCCGTGCGGCTTTTACGGCGATCAAGAGAAGGAATGCACCTGTTCGCCGAGCCAGATACAGCGTTACCGGAGCCGGCT
>DTYU01000062.1 GCA_012961725.1 Desulfotomaculum sp. | reverse complement strand
GTGGCGAAGAAGGTGAAATCCACTGATCTGGGTGGTACGGAATCTTGTCATCCCGGGAGAGAATCAGCTCAACCAAGTACCCGGCCGGGGCCGCTGCAGCAAAAAGGCTATTCGGATCTCCCCTATTTTGCACGGTTACGGTCACCTCTACCGACTCTCCCTGGGTGACTTTGAAAGGCGCGCTGATTTGCCCGCGCTCCGGTCGAGCATACTCCTCGTCTAAACGGTACTCACGCTGAGAGGATTCGTCCAGTGTGACTTGCGGAAACTCGATCATCCAAACAGCGAGATCAGGCCGAGGCGCCAAAGCGGGTACGGATTGATGCTGCTCCAAGACGCCTCCGCCGGGCTGCTCGAATGCCAGAGCCGGCAGCGGAAGAATGGTAATGAGCAAAATCAGGGTAAAGAGCGCGGTGAGGACCGGATATCTTGTTCTCTTTTCCATAAGCTTCCACCTCCCGGTGATCCTTGATCATGGATGTCAATTGAAGTTTATTGTACAGCACCGATAATTTTCCTGCTTGCAAAGGTCCGCTGCCTTAGAAAAATTTCGGGGGATGTCGGAGAAACCCGCACTTCCGGGCAACCTCCAATAGTTTAAAATCTCGGCTTTTCCAAGCTGCCACTTGGGAAAAGGGGCCGGCGAATTTCTGCAAGAGTTCCAACCCCCAACTGCTAACCTCTCACTTCCAAAATTAAGCGGCACTTCGCAGAGCTTGCCCCGAGTCGACAAACGGCAGCGGCGTAGGTAAGGCGTCCTTTAATGGTTACAAAACTGACAACATGTTGCCGTTACAGGCGCCCTAAGCGCCTACTATGCTACTCCACCGTTACGCTCTTGGCTAAGTTACGCGGCTTGTCGACGTCGCAGCCGCGGGCGACGGCCGCGTGATACGCGAAGAGCTGCAGCGGTATGACCGCTATCGCCGGGGCAAGCAGCGGGTGGACCGGCGGCAAAGAGACCACGGCATCGGCAACCTGCGCGATATTTCCGGCGGTTTCGGTGGTGACGGCCATTACACGGGCGCCACGGGCCTTGACCTCCTTGATGTTGCTCAACATCTTTTCGTAGAGCGCCGGCTGCGTGGCAAGGGCGATCACCGGCACTCCCTCGGTCACAAGCGCCAGGGTGCCGTGTTTCAGTTCCCCGGCGGCGTAGGCCTCCGCGTGGATGTACGAGATCTCCTTGAGCTTCAGCGCCCCCTCGCAGGCCACCGCCCAGTCCAGCCCCCGCCCGATGAAAAAGGTGTGTTCCTCGCCCTTGTGCGCCGCCGCCAGCGCCGCGATCTCATCTTCCCTTGCCAGCATCTCGGCCGCGTATTCAGGCAGACGCGGAATCTCACTAATCAGCTCTTTTGAGAGTTCCGGCGGTACCGTCCGGCGTTCTTTTGCTAAGTAAACCGCGAAGAGCGTAAGTACCAGCACCTGTGCGACATAGGCTTTCGTGGAAGCCACGGCGATCTCCGGGCCGGCCCAGGTATGCAGCACCTCGTCAGCCTCCCGCGCCACCGAACTGCCGACCACGTTTGTAATCGCTATTGCGGCAGCCCCCTTCGCCCTTGCCCCCCGCATGGCGGCCAAGGTGTCCGCGGTCTCGCCGGACTGGCTGATGACAACCAATACGTCCCCCGGGCCGATCAGGGGTTCGCGGTACCGGAACTCAGAGGCGATTTCGACCTCCACCGGCAGGCGTGCCAGCCGTTCGATGAGCGTCTTCCCGATCAGCCCGGCGTGGTAAGCCGTACCGCAGGCGGTTACAAACAGGCGCTTGCAGGACTTGAAGACCGCAGGGTCGAGTTTCAATTCGGGAAAGACGACCTCTGCGCGGGTCAAACGGCCGCGCATGGTATCCTGCAGGGCCTTCGGCTGCTCGTGTATCTCCTTCAGCATGAAGTGCGCGTAAGGCGCCTTCTCTGCCTGCGCCGCATCCCATTTAACCTCAAAGACCCTCTTGTCCCGCCGGCAACCGGTCACGTCGCATACGAAGACACCGTCCGGCCGGACATCGGCCAGGTCGCCGTCATCCAAGATGTAGGTGCGGCGGGTGGCAGACAGGACGGCCGGGATGTCTGAGGCCAAGAAGTTTTCCTCTGCGGCCAACCCGACGATCAGCGGACTGTCGCGCCTGGCGGCAACGACCCTGCCGGGCTCGGCGGCCGCAACCACCGCCAGAGCATAAGACCCGCGCAAAAGCGGCACCACGCGCCTGAGCGCCGCAAGCAAATCTCCCTCGTAGCAATCCTCGATCAAATGAGGAATGACCTCGGTATCGGTATCAGAAACAAGCCTGTGTCCCCGTGCCGCAAGCTCCCGCCTAAGCTCGAGGTAGTTCTCGATAATCCCGTTGTGCACCACGGCGATACGCCCCATACAGTCCAGGTGCGGGTGGGCGTTGGTGTCTGTGGGCGCCCCGTGAGTGGCCCAGCGGGTGTGCCCGATGCCTGTGGTCCCCGGAGGAAAGTCGCCGTTTAGGTCTGCTTCTAACAGCGCTATTTTCCCCTCCCTCTTTCGCAATGCCAGGCGCCCCGCCTCCTCGACCACCGCAATGCCCGCCGAATCATACCCTCTATACTCCAACTTCTTCAGACCTTCCAGCAACAGCGGCAGCGCCTGCTGGCGGCCTGCATAACCGACTATGCCGCACATCTTTGTTGCCTCCTTAATTTTCTCCGGAGTTAAGTGTCGGTGACACTCATCCTACTAAAAAGGTTATCCTTCAAAACAAAGACGCCGGCGGTCAAGCACGGCGCCCCTCAATAGACAGAGCACTAAGGATTCAACCTAAAAAAGGCCATACTTCGCCTTCCGCCACCTGGTGCTTTTGTCCTGGCGGTCGCCCGCCAGTTTTGTGACACCGCTAACGGCCGTGGCCAGCCGGGAGGCACCCGCCGAAAGTAACCTCGATTAACCTCCCCCTCGTCAACTGTCTTGACAGTAGTCCTTTCGCTGGGCGCGGCGATGAGCTTCTTCATTGCTCGTACTGAGCTTCTTTTTGGTCAGAAGTCAGAATTTAGAAGTCAGAATTCAGAATAACCAATTGTAGGAATTCGCCTACAGCGAATTCGCTCCTTATTTTCTGACCTCAGACCTCTTGCCTCCGACCTCTGAAATTGCTCGCTCCTCACCGCGTTTCGTTTATGCTCCAACTTGTAGTGATAGACTTTCAAGACAGTTCTGGCGCTTGAGTATTCGGTTGTTCTTCAAAAGAAAGTCCAGTTGTTAAGCGGCGGTCTCACCTCCTTCGATTGCCTGGACGACCCTTACCAGTTCATCGACCACCTCGAGCATTATCTCCGGGTCGCGCGCTTCCACCATCACCCTGATGAGCGGTTCGGTGCCGGAGGCACGGATGAGAATCCGCCCGTCACCCCCGAGCCTTGACTCCTGCTCCCTTATCGCCGCAGCAAGCAGCGGGCTTTTCAAGACCCGCTCCTTATCGTATACCCTCACGTTTTCAAGGAGCTGCGGGTAGCACTCCAGATCCGACGCCAGCTCACCTAAGGACCTCCCCGTCTCCTGCATCACCCGCAGCAGAAAAAGGGCTGTGACAATCCCGTCTCCGGTGGTATTATGGTCGAGAAAGATGATATGCCCGGATTGCTCCCCGCCAAGGCGCACCCCCGTCCGCAGCATCTCCTCTAAGACGTAACGGTCGCCGACCTTGGTGACAACGCTCTTTATTCCCGAGGCTGCAAGTGCCCGGTGAAGCCCTAAGTTGGACATAACCGTAACCACGACGGTATCAAGCGGGAGGTAGCCCCTTGCTTTCAGGTAGCGGGCACAGGCCAGGATAACGGCATCCCCGTTTACGATATTCCCCTTCTCGTCCACCGCGATCAGCCGATCTGCATCGCCGTCGAAGGAGAACCCTAAGTCTGCACCGTGGGCGAGGACTGTTTCCTGCAAAAGCTGTGGTTTGGTCGACCCACAGCCGTCGTTGATGTTCAGCCCGTCCGGCCCGACCCCTAACGGGATGACATCGGCACCAAGCGCGCCAAAGATCTTGGGGGCAAGCGCGTAGGCCGCCCCGTTTGCGCAGTCAACCGCAATTCGGAGCCCCCCGGCGTCCCGCGGTCCAATGCTCAAGGCGTGCGCCATGTAACGCTCGCCGGCGTCAGGCACAGGTATCGCCCGGCCGATTTCCGCCCCCACGGGGGAAGGGATGCCGGACATGTCGCCCAATACTAACCCTTCAATTGCTTCTTCGGCTGATTCGCGCAGTTTGTAACCGTCCGCTGCAAAGAATTTGATCCCGTTATCCGGCGCGGGGTTGTGCGACGCCGAAATAACCACCCCGCCCGCCGCTTGAAGCGCCTTAGTAAGATACGCAACCGCAGGCGTGGGGACAACCCCAAGCAGGAGCGCATCTATTCCCGCCGAAAGCATCCCCGCTACAACCGCCGCTTCTAACATCTCGCCGGAAGCCCGGGTGTCCCGTCCTACAACGATACGCTTAGACCGCGCCTCGCGGGCAAGTACACAGGCGCCCGCCCGGCCGAGTCTAAACGCCAATTCCGCTCCGAGTTCTCTGTTGGCTGTTCCGCGGACACCGTCCGTACCGAAAAGAACCCCCACCCAACAAAAGCCCCCTTCGGGCAAAACTTTATTATGGCCAAACGGCAATGTCAACGGTATTGTATCTTATGTTCCACACAAATAATTGGTTAACTTGGGGGAGAACCCCCAGATGCCGTCTCTGTACCCGTACCTTTGCTTTTGAGGAGGCCGTAGGCGAAGCTGTCTGCGAGCGCCTGCCAGCTTGCCTCGATGATGTTCGCGGAAACGCCTACCGTGGTCCAGGTCCGCTCTCCATCGGCGGTCTCGATCAGCACCCTGACCAGCGCTCCTGTCCCCGCCGCCTCGTCCAACACGCGCACCTTGTAGTCAGTGAGGCGCATTTTTTCGATATTCGGGTAAAAGCGTTCGAGCGCTTTCCGGAGCGCGTTATCGAGGGCGTTTACCGGACCGTTTCCTTCCGCAGCGGTGTGAACCGTCTCGTCCGCAACCCGGAGCTTAATGGTGGCCTCGGAATGAACCGCTCCGCCCTCCTTCAGCTCCGTATATATGCGCAGGCTCTCCAAGAGGAAGGGCTTCTCAAGCCCGTTGGCAGCCCGCAACAGCAGGAGCTCGAAGGACCCCTCAGCGCTCTCGAACTGGAACCCCCTGTGCTCGAGTTCTTTCAACTCCGCAAGCACCTGGCGCGCCGCCTCACCTTGCGTGGGCAGGTCGAGGTTCAGTTCACGGAGCTTGTAAAGTACGTTTGAAAGGCCGGAGAGTTCCGAGACAAGCACCCGCCGGCGGTTGCCGACCAGCTCCGGGTTTATGTGCTCGTACGTCTGAGGATCCTTCATCACCGCGCTGACGTGCACCCCTGCCTTGCTCGCGAAGGCGCTCATTCCTACATACGGCTGCTGCGGATTTGGATGTACGTTTGCGATCTCGCTGACATACCGGGAAAGTTCCACTAAATGCCGCATTTTTTCGGGATGGATGGTATTGATACCGCACTTCAACGTAAGGTTGGGGAGAACCGTGCAGAGGTCGGCATTCCCGCAACGCTCGCCGTAACCGTTTACCGTGCCCTGGACGTGGCTGGCTCCGGCCTCAACGGCCATCAGGGTGTTCGCCACCGCCATCCCCGCATCGTTATGGGCGTGTATGCCCACCGGCAGGCTGAAACGGCTGCATACTTTTTCTACGGCCGCCTTCAGTTCCCCGGGAAGCGTGCCGCCGTTGGTATCGCACAGGACAAGCGCTGCGGCGCCGCCGGCCGCGGCCGCCTCCAGCGTCTCGATGGCATAATCCGGGTTTGCCTTGTACCCGTCGAAGAAATGCTCGGCATCATAGATAACCTCCAACCCTTGCTCCCGGAGGTAAGCCACCGATTCCCGGATCATGGAGAGGTTCTCGGCAAGCGTGGTATTGAGCGCCCGGGTAACGTGGAAGTCCCAGCTCTTCCCGAACAGGGTGGCCGCTTTGACACCCGATTTTATGATCGCGGCTAAGTTTTCGTCGTCGGCCGGCCGGATGTTCTTCTTCCGCGTGGAGCCGAAAGCGGTAATCACAGCGCTTTCCAATTCGGCGTCTCTGATACGGTTGAAGAACTCAATATCCTTCGGGTTGGACCCGGGCCAGCCGCCCTCGATGTAGTGAAACCCGAGCCGGTCAAGCTTATGGGCTATCTTCAGCTTGTCTTCGACCGAGAAGGAGATTCCTTCTGTCTGCGCCCCGTCACGGAGCGTGGTGTCGTATACCGTTATTTTCACCAGTATTACCCCCAGGGAAACCGTCCTTCACCAAGTCATTTACCCAAGCGCGCCTTGACATAAGGTATCAGGCCCTCCGCCGCAACTATCTCTTGCATGAACGGCGGCACCGGCCGTGCCTGGTACTCCTGCCCGCTGTCGACCACCCTGATCCTTCCGTTCGTCAGATCAACCTGCAACCGGCTTCCTGCCGGTATGTTGTCGGTTTCGGCACACTCCAAAATCGGCAGCCCCACGTTAAAAGCGTTCCGGTAAAAGATCCGGGCGAAGCTCCTCGCCACCACGCAGGCCACACCCGCCGCCTTTATCGCAACGGGGGCATGCTCCCGGGAGGAACCGCAGCCGAAGTTTGTCCCTGCGACGATGATATCCCCAGGCCTCACCCGGCTGGCAAAGGTGGGATCAACGTTCTCCATGCAGTGCCGTGCCAGCTCAGCCGGGTCGCTGGTGTTTAGGTAGCGCGCAGGAATGATTAGGTCCGTATCGATGTTGTCGCCGAATTTGAAGACTCTCCCCTCAAGCACCTACCTCACCCCTTCCGGGCTCACAATCCAACCCGCAATAGCGCTCGCCGCGGCCACCGCCGGATTGGCCAGGTATACCTCGCTCTCCGGGTGACCCATCCGGCCGATGAAGTTCCGGTTGGTGGTTGCCACGGCACGCTCGCCTTTCGCCAGAACACCCATATGCCCGCCCAGGCAGGGCCCGCACGTGGGTGTGGAGACCGCAGCCCCAGCGGCTATAAAGGTCTCGATAAGGCCCTCTTTGAGCGCCTGACGGTATATCTCCTGAGTACAAGGGATGATAATCAGCCGGACATCCTTGTGCACTTGTCTCCCGCCGAGCACCTTTGCCGCAACGCGCAGGTCTTCAAGCCGGCCGTTGGTACAGGAGCCTATCACCACCTGGTCGATCTTAACGTCCCCGGCCTCGCTTACAGGCCGCACGTTATCCGGTGAATGCGGGAAGGCCACGCAAGGCTCAAGGTCAGTGACGTCATATTTGTAAACCTTTTTGTATGCCGCGTCCGGATCGCTCTTAAATAACTTATACGGGCGCTGCCCACGACCTTGCACGTAAGCCTCGGTCTTTTCGTCGGGAGGGATGATCCCGTTTTTGGCGCCGGCCTCCACCGCCATGTTGCAGATCGTGAAGCGGCCGTCCATCGATAGGCCATCGATCACCGGCCCGGTGAACTCCATTGCACAGTAAAGCGCGCCCTCCACGCCGATCTGCCCGATTGCGTAAAGGATCAGATCCTTGCCCCCGACCCACGGCCCTGGCCTGCCAGCGAAGACGAACTTCAAGGACTCCGGGACCTTGAACCAGGTCTCGCCGAGGGCCATTGCGGCCGCTAAGTCGGTCGAGCCGACACCGGTCGCAAAGGCCCCGAGCGCCCCGTACGTACAGGTGTGGGAATCAGCGCCGATGATAACGTCGCCCGGCACTACCAAACCCTGTTCCGGCAGGAGGCAGTGTTCGATGCCCATCCGCCCGACCTCGTAATAGTTGGGCAGGCCGTGCCGCCTGGCAAAATCCCGGACGACCTTCGCCTGCTCCGCCGACTTGATGTCCTTGTTGGGCGTAAAGTGATCCGGAACCATTACCACCGCCGCCGGGTCGAAAACCTGCACCCCTATGCGCTCGAACTCCCTGATCGCCAGTGGGGCTGTGATATCGTTCGCAAGGAGCACGTCAACCTTGGCGCTGACAAGTTCCCCCGGTTCAACGAACTCCTTACCCGCATGCGCCGCCAATATCTTTTGCGTGACCGTCTGTGGCGGAACCCGCCCCACGTCCTCGTCCACCTTTCTTTTGTGCTCACACTGAGATTTCTTCCCAGTCAAAAAGTCAGAAGTCAGTATTCAGAATAAAGAAGGGCGTCTACTGACTACTGTCTGCCGCCATTTTGTTCAGCACGTCAATGTAAGCCCGCGCGCTGGCCTCCAAGACGTCGGTACTGAGCCCGCGCCCGAGGTAGGTCTTGCCCTTTTCGCTGGATACCCGCACCATCACGCTGCCTACGGCGTCCTTTCCGCCCGTGACCGCATCAATCCCGTACGACTCAAGGGTGCACTTGATCCCGGTAATCTTATCGATCGCCTTATAGATCGCGTCTACGGGGCCGTTCCCGCAGGCCGCCTCTTCGGCCACGCCGTCACCCACCTGCAGCCCTACGGTCGCCGTGGGCGTTATCGTTGTACCGCTTGAGACGTGCAGGTACTTGAGCTCGTACACCGGCGGCACCCGCCCGATCTCTTCTTCAACCAGCGCGAGGAGATCGTCGTCGGTAACCGCCTTTTTTCGGTCGCAAAGCTCCTTGAACCTTTCAAAGGCCGTCTTAAGTTCCTCCTCCGACAGAACGTACCCCAACTCCTGCAGCCGCTGTTTGAAGGCGTGCCTCCCCGAATGCTTTCCAAGAACCAGGCTGGACTTCGGGATGCCGATAACCGCCGGGTCAATGATCTCGTAGGTGGTACGCTCCTTTAGCACCCCGTCCTGATGGATACCGGACTCATGGGCGAAGGCGTTCTTCCCGACAATCGCTTTGTTCGGCTGCACAGCCATCCCTGTGAGCGTAGCCACAAGCTTGGAGGTGCGGAAAATCTCTTCTGTTTTGATGCCGGTAACCATGCCGTATAGCGGACGGCGGGCGTAAAGCGCCATCACCAGTTCCTCGAGCGCCGCGTTCCCCGCCCGCTCTCCGATACCGTTTATTGTAACCTCCGCCTGCCTTGCACCGCTCTTGACGGCAGCGAGCGTATTGGCCACGGCGAGCCCCAGGTCGTTATGGCAGTGAACGCTTACGGTCACTTTTTCGATCCCCGGCGTCATCTCCTGTACCGCCCTGATGAACTCCCCGAACTCCTCCGGTACGGCGTAGCCCACGGTATCGGGGATGTTAACGACGGTGGCCCCCGCTTCAATCGCCGCCGCGAGGACGCGGCACAGGTAGTCGATGTCGGAGCGTACGGCGTCCATCGCGGAAAACTCGACGTCCGCCGTGTACCCCTTCGCACGCTTGACCGCTTCCCGTGCGGCTTGGAGCACCTGCTCGCGGCTCATCCTCAACTGGTATTTCAGGTGGATGTCCGAGGTCGAAATGAAGGTATGGATCCGGGGCTGTTCCGCCCCTTGCAGGGCCTCCCACGCCCGGTCGATGTCGTTGAAGTTGGCGCGCGCAAGGGCACAAACCCGGACGCCTTTAACGACTTTTGCTATCTCCGCCACCGCGGCGAAATCTCCGGGCGAAGCGACGGGAAACCCGGCCTCGATCACATCCACGCCGAGACGTACAAGCTGCTTGGCTATCTGCACCTTTTCTTTGACGTTGAGGCTGACCCCGGGCGACTGCTCCCCGTCCCGGAGTGTGGTATCAAATATGTAAATCCGTTCCATCTCTTTCCTCCAAAGGCTCCCTCAGGAGATCGCTTCCTCGAGACCGCGCCCGGCCAGGACCATCGGCAGAACGTTTTCCTCCGGCTCTACCAGGCAGTTGACCAGCGCCGGCCCTTCCTTCGCGAGCAGTTCGTCTAAAACCGTATCGAAAGCCGCCGCGGTATCGACGGTATAGCCGGAGATGCCGTAGACCCCGGCAAGTGCCGCAAAGTCAGGGCAGAACTCAAAGTCCACCGCCGAGTACCGCTTATCGCAGTAAAACTCCTGGAGCTGCCGGACCATCCCGAGCCGCTTGTTGTTGACGATAAAGATCTTAATGCTTAGCCGCTGCTCCACCAGGGTGCCCAGTTCGGTCATCGTCATCTGAAAACCGCCGTCGCCGCAGACCAGGATCACCTGTCTATCCGGCCGGCCGGACTTCGCGCCGATGGCCGCCGGCAGGCCGTATCCCATACAGCCCAGGCCGCCCGAGGTGATGAGCATACGCGGGTGCTTGAAGCAATAGTATTGCGCCACCCACATCTGGTGCTGCCCGACATCGGTGACTATTATACTCTCGCCCTTTGTGGCGGCGCTCAGCCGCTCGACCACGTACTGCGGCTTCAAGCCGTTTTCCCGGCCGTATTTGAGGGGGTATTCGCGCTTATATCCTTCAACAGCCGCCAGCCACTCTTCGTTTTTGCGCGGCGGCAGCAGCGGAAGCAGCGCCTCCAATACCCGTCTCACATCACCCACTATCGGCAGGTGCGGCCGGACGTTTTTGCCTATCTCCGCCGGATCAATATCCACATGGATGACCCTGGCGTTCGGAGCAAACTTTTCTACGGCACCGGTCACCCGGTCAGCAAACCTCACCCCCAGCGCGATAAGGAGGTCTGCGTTGGTAATCGCCAGGTTCGCGTAGCGTGTGCCGTGCAGGCCTGCCATCCCCAAAGACAGCGGGTGGTCGCCCGGAATCCCGCCGAGTCCCATCAGCGTTGAAGCCACCGGTGCAGAAACCGTCTCGGCGAGCCTTACCACCTCCGGCGCGGCGCCTGAACTTATCACTCCGCCGCCGCTCAGGATCACCGGGCGGGTGGATTCAGAAATCATCCGTGCCGCCTGGGCAACCTGTGTAGGGTGCCCGCGGTACGTAGGCTTGTAACCCTTCAGCTCGACCTTTTCCGGGTATTGAAAACTTATCTTTGCACCGGTCACGTCCCTGGGGAGGTCAACCAGCACCGGCCCCGGCCGCCCGGTACGGGCAAGGTGAAAGGCCTTCTTAATGACCGAGGGAACCGCGGCCGGATCCTTTACCAAGAAGTTATGCTTGGTTATG
Source organism: Desulfotomaculum sp. (assembly GCA_012961725.1). Taxonomy (GTDB): domain Bacteria; phylum Bacillota; class Desulfotomaculia; order Desulfotomaculales; family Ammonificaceae; genus DTYU01. The sequence continues at coordinate 21,397 of DTYU01000062.1, read as the reverse complement.
GGAAGTGTTACCCCTGTAATATCGACTTCCTGGAAGGCATCGGTCCCCACCTGGCCGGTCGGCACCTGCCCGGTGAAAAGAACCACCGGGACCGAATCCATGTAAGCGGTAGCGATGCCCGTGACTAAGTTGGTCGCCCCGGGACCGGAGGTTGCAACGCAAACCCCCACCTTCCCTGTCGCACGGGCATAGCCATTGGCGGCATGCACCGCGCCCTGTTCGTGGCGGACAAGTACGTGTTTGATCTCCGCCCGGTAGAGAGCATCATAAACAGGCAGAATCGCCCCGCCGGGGTAGCCGAAAATCAGCTCCACCCCTTCCGCTTCAAGACACCGCACAACCGCCTCGCCGACCGTCATCACGGTCTCACCCCCGTATAACAAACAGCTATCTCCGGAGCCAGGACATCATCTGGCGGAGCTCCTTGCCGATCTCCTCTATCCGGTGTCCCCGCTCCCGCCGCCGCATCGCCCGGAGCACCGGCTGGTTGGCCTGGTTCTCCAAGACCCACTCCCGCGCAAACTCACCGCTTTTGATCTCGGCAAGCACCCGCTTCATCTCTTTCCGGACCGTTTCGTTGATTATCCTGCGTCCGGTTCTGTAGTCACCGTACTCCGCTGTATTGCTGACCCGGCGGCGCATCTCCGAAAGGCCGCCTTCATAAATCAGGTCCACAATAAGCTTCAACTCGTGAAGGCACTCAAAGTAGGCGATCTCCGGTGCATAACCGGCGTCAACCAGGGTCTCGAAACCCGCCTTAATCAGTTCCGAGACCCCGCCGCAAAGCACGCACTGCTCCCCAAAGAGGTCTGTCTCCGTTTCCTCCTGGAAGGTGGTCTCGAAAACGCCCGCCCGCGTCAACCCCACCGCCTTGGCGTACGCAAGGGCAAGATCACGCGCCCGGCCGGTATGATCCTGGTGCACCGCGACCAGGCCCGGTACGCCCGCCCCTTCCAGATACAGCCGGCGCAGCATCGGGCCCGGGCTTTTCGGCGCAACCATGAAGACATCCACGTTTTGCGGCGGGACAATCTGCCCGAAGTGGATATTGAAGCCGTGGGAGAACCCGAGCGCCTTTCCGTCTGTCAGATAAGGCTCTATTTCTCCACGGTAAACCCTGCCCTGCTGCTCATCCGGTATCAGTATCTGAATAATCTCCGCCAGGCGGGCAGCGTCGGCTACCGGCGCGGTCGCCAGGCCGTCCGCCTGCGCCCTTTCCACTGAAGAGCTCGACGCTCTCAGGCCGACTACAACATCAATACCGCTGTCCTTCAGGTTTTGGGCCTGCGCCTGCCCCTGACTGCCGTAACCGATAACCGCCACGGTCTTCCCTTTAAGAAAACCGAGATCGGCGTCAGCATCGTAGTAAACCCGGATCATTTCGCCGCCTCCTCCAAAAAATTAAGGGGACACCATACTAAATTATTATTCCGAAATGACATTTGGGAGTCCGCCTCTTACCTCTCAAAGGGGAAGGAACGTTCCTCTTGAGAATTTCCTTCACTTGCCGTGATCTCCTTGGCCCCCCGGAGCATTGCTACCTTTCCGGTTCGCACCAATTCCCTTATTCCAAAAGGCTTAAGGGCGTTCTCAAGCGCGTTTACCTTGCCCTCGTCACCCGTAACCTCCACGATCAGATTCTTCCGGCCGATATCCACGATATGCGCGCGGAAAATCTCCACGATCTGGATGATCTCGGCCCTTTTGGCGGGCTCCGCGTTAACCTTGATCAGTACCAGTTCCCGGTCGACGTGTTCCTCCTTGGTGACATCCTGAACCTTCAGCACCTCGACCAGCTTCCGGAGCTGTTTGACGACCTGCTCAAGCACCCGCTGATCCCCTTCAACGACGATGGTCATCCGCGAGACCGCCGGATTCTCGGTCTGTCCGACCGCCAGGCTCTCGATGTTGAACCCGCGGCGGCCGAAAAGCCCGGCGACCCGGGCCAGCACCCCGGGATTGTTCTCCACGAGGACGGCTAAGGTGTGGCGCACCAAAATACCCCCCTTCGATACGACATTCGGCAGTCGGGCACCGGGCTTTATCCCAGCATTTTGTCTATGGATTCGCCGGGCGGAACCATCGGCATGACATTCTCCTCGCGCTCTATTATGAAGTCGATAAAGACCGGCTTGGGCGAAGCAATCGCCTGCTCAAGCGCCGCGCTGACGCCGACCGGTTCGGTCACCCGGATGCCCTCAGCGCCATAAGCCTCGGCAACCTTGACAAAGTCGGGACCGTAAAGCTCCGTATGCGAATACCGGCGCTTATAAAACAGTTCCTGCCATTGGCGAACCATCCCCAAAAACCCGTTGTCCATAATGGCGACGTTCACCGGCAGGTCGTTGCTCACCGCCGTGGCCAATTCCTGGATATTCATCTGGATGGAACCGTCGCCGGCAATGTCGAAGACGGTTTCATCTGGACAGGCAACCTGCACCCCTAATGCGGCGGGAAACCCAAAGCCCATCGTCCCTAACCCCCCGGAGGAGATGAAGGAACGGGGCCGCGTAAAAGTGAAGAACTGGGCCGCCCACATCTGGTTTTGTCCCACCTCGGTGGTAATCCGGGCCTTGCCCTGCGTTACCCGGTCCAACTCCCTTATGATAAACTGCGGCTTCAAACCGTTTTCCCCGAACTCGAGCGGGTATTCCTTCTTCCAGGTGTCGACCTTTTCGAGCCACGCTGGGTGCGCAGCACCTTTAAGCACCGCGAGCAGCCTCTTCAAAACCCGCCGGACGTCCCCTCTGACGGCAACGTCCACGCGGACGTTCTTGGCAAACTCCGCTTTATCGATATCGATGTGAACTATCTTCGCCTCGGGCGCAAAGCTTTCCACCTTGCCTGTCACCCGGTCATCAAAACGTGCCCCTATCGCGATCAAAACATCGCATTCACAAACGGCATAGTTTGCGTAGCGCGTACCGTGCATTCCTAACATCCCGAGCGAAAGGGGGTGGTTCCCGGGAAAACCGCCGATGCCCATAAGCGTAGTTGTTACCGGTGACATGATCAACTCGGCGAGCTGGCGCAGCTCCTCGTGGGCACCGGAAATAACCACCCCGCCCCCGGCGTAGATCACCGGACGCCGGGCGCCGGCGATCAGTTGCGCCGCCGCCAGCACCGCAGCATCATCCGGGTCGAGCACCGGCTTATAACCGGGCAGGTCTACCGGACCTGGGTCGGTGTAAGCCGCCTTCCCCCCGGAAACGTCTCTCGGTATATCGATCAGGACCGGACCGGGGCGCCCTGTCGTAGCAATGTAGAAAGCCTCCCGCACCGTCCGGGCAAGCTCCCGCACATCCTTCACCAAATAGTTATGCTTGGTTATCGGCAGGGTAATCCCGGTTATGTCCGCCTCCTGGAAGGAATCCCGGCCGATCATGGCGGTCGGCACCTGCCCGGTAATCGCCACTACAGGACTCGAGTCCATGAAGGCCGTAGCAATTCCCGTAACTAAGTTCGTTGCCCCGGGACCGGAAGTGGCCATGCAAACCCCAGGACGGCCGGTAGCGCGGGCGTAACCGTCCGCCGCATGGGCCGCCGCCTGTTCGTGGCGCATCAGGATATGCCGGATCTCCGCATCATGAAGCGCATCGTAAATCGGCAGCACCGCCCCCCCGGGATACCCGAAAATGACCTCGACACCTTCCTTCTTCAGGCTTCGAACCAGGATCTCCCCGCCAGAGATTTTTTTCAAAAAAACACCCCCGTCTAACCGCTAACGGCTTGCTGTTTCCGCACTAATTTTAAATTTCCCCACACAAAGCCCTCAAAGACATAAAGTTCTAAGTTCATAAGTTGAAGCCAAATGTCGAACGTAATACGTAATCCGTAATGCGTGATGCGTAATGCGTTGAACCTCGAACCTTGAACCTCGAACCGTCCTTAAAGGTCCAGCCCTCAAGCCTTTGTGTTCTCTCTGTGAGTCCTTCTTAGTTCTTACTTGTAAAACACCGCCCCTTTGCTTGCGGAAGAAACCATCTTAGCGTAACGGCCGAGGTAACCGTGCGAAATCCTGGGCTTAAAAGGCGCCATTACCGCCAGCCGCGCCTTGATTTCCCTCTCCTCTAAGAAGGCCTCCAGCCGCCGTCCGGGAATATCTATCTCAATCACATCACCGTCGCGCAGCGCCGCGATCGGCCCACCCGCTGCAGCCTCCGGGGAAACGTGCCCGATCGAAGCACCCCGCGTGGCGCCGGAGAACCGGCCGTCGGTCAGCAGCGCAACATCCTTATCGCGCCCAAGCCCTGCCAAAGTCGCCGTCGGCGTCAGCATCTCACGCATCCCCGGTCCGCCGCGCGGACCCTCGTACCGTATCACGATGACCTCACCTTGTTTCACCGCACCGCTCATTATGGCCTGCACCGCATCCTCCTCGCTGTCGAAGACGCGCGCCGGCCCCCGGTGCCGGAGCATCTCCGGCGCCACTGCCGCCTGTTTCACCACCGCGCCCTCCGGCGCAAGGTTGCCGAAGAGAACCGCCAGCCCGCCCGTACGGCTGTAGGCTTCCGTAACCGGGCGTATCACCTCGGCACGCCGGAGAGGCCGCTCGCGCACATTCTCCTTCACCTTCCGCCCGGTCACCGTCAGCGCTTCACCGTTTATCAATCCCGCGCCGAGCAGCACGTTCATGACCGCCGGGATCCCTCCCGCTTCATCTAAATCTTGCAGGTGAAACGGCCCCGCGGGACTCAACCGGCACAGGTTCGGCGTCCTCCCGCTGATCTCATTAACCTCCCGGAGGTCGAAGGCGACCCCGGCCTCGTGTGCAAGGGCCGTCAGGTGCAGAATCGTGTTGGTGGAACAGCCGAGGGCCATATCGACGGTTAAGGCGTTCATGAACGCGGCTGGGGTAAGAAGCTTGGAAGGCGTCAGCTTCTCTTTTATCAGCCCCATCACCCGCATCCCCGAAAGCTTCGCGAGCCGCCGGCGCGCCGCGGTGACCGCCGGGACGGTGCCGTTTCCCGGCAGCGCCATCCCTAATGCTTCGGTAAGGCAGTTCATTGAATTCGCGGTGAACATCCCGGCGCAGGAACCGCAGCCGGGGCAGGCCTCCTCTTCCAACTCGGCCAGCTCCGCCACGGTCATCTTGCCCGCCTTGACCGCTCCCACGCCCTCAAAAACGTTGCTCAATGAAACGTCCCGGCCGCAGAACCTCCCCGCCAGCATCGGCCCGCCGCTCACCACGATTGAGGGCAGATCAAGCCGCGCCGCAGCCATCAGCATACCGGGAACAATCTTGTCGCAAGCGGTTACAAAAACCAGACCGTCAAAGACATGCGCTTCGACCATCACCTCGACGCTGTCGGCGATGAGCTCCCGGGAGGCCAGGGAGTACTTCATACCGACGTGGTTCATCGCTATCCCGTCGCAGACGCCGATCGTCGGGAACTCGACCGGCACCCCGCCGGCCATACGGACACCGGCCTTGACGGCCTCGGTTATCTCCCGCAGGTGGATATGGCCGGGAATGATCTCGTTGAAAGAGTTCACCACCCCGATAAGCGGGCGGTCAAATTCCGTATCGGTAAAACCTAACGCCCTGAAGAGCGAGCGGTGAGGCGCCTTCTCCAATCCCTTCTTGACCGTGTCGCTTCGCAAGGAAGAAGCCTCCTTATAACAGATGTCGGATGCCAGAAGTCAGATGCCGGATGCTTGTAGGAAATCGCTTCCGCGATTTTCCTTTCTTCTCTAACGGAAGTCGGCTGTCAGAACTCAGACGTCGGATGTTTGTAACAAATCGCTTCTGCGCTCTCCTTCTTCTCAATTCCTTCCTGGCCTCTAACTGCTTGCCTCATACCTCCATATTTCAGGTCCGTCCGCCTTTGTCAGCTCGCGGAATGCTTCGATCAGTTCCCACGTCATCGCCCCTGGCCGTCCATCGCCGATGGTACGACCGTCGACCTTTACCACCGGGATGAGCTCTGCCCCCGTCCCCGTCAGGAAGCACTCGTCGGCGACGAAAACGTCGTACCTGGTGAACGTCTGTTCAAATACGTGAATCCCCTTGTCCCGCGCCAGTTCCATCACCGTATTCCTCGTTATACCTTCCAAAGCACCTAAATAAAGCGGCGGCGTGATAAGCTTGCGGTTCTTTACTATGAAGACGTTGTCCGCAGTGGCCTCGGCAACGTACCCGTCATGGGTGAGCATTATAGCCTCCTGAACACCAGCAAGATTGCCTTCAATCTTGGCCAAGATGTTGTTTAAATAGTTGAGGGACTTAATCCTTGCGTTCAACGCCTCCGGAATATTACGGCGGGTAGAGACCGTAATCACCTCGAGCCCCTTCTCGTAGAACTCCGGCGGATAGAGCTGGATCGAAGCCGCAATGCAGAAAACTACGGGGTTCCGGCACTTCTCTGGATCAAGCCCTAAATCACCTTTGCCGCGTGTGACCACCAGCCGGATATAGCCGTCGCGGATGCCGTTCCGGCGGCAGGTCTCCAAAACAACATCCTGCATCTCCTCCCTGTCCAGCGGAACTTCAAGGAGAATCGATTTCGCCGACTCGTAAAGCCTCTCAAGGTGTTCCTTCAGCTTAAAGACCCGGCCGTGGTAAGCCCTTATCCCCTCAAAAACCCCGTCACCATACAACAACCCGTGGTCAAAAACCGAGACAGCAGCTTTCTCTTCGGGAACGTATTCGCCGTCCAAGTAGATGGTAAGCCCCACTATTCTTTCCCCCTCGTCCCGGAACAATTTAAACCAAAGCCTCCCGCCCGCGCCCGGCACCCGACGGTTGAGTGCGGGTCAGGGACGAGAGGCTGAACCCCCTGCGGCACCGTCCTACGAAGGTACGTGATGAGCGATCTTTATCTTGACATTTGCAATTTCCAATTTGCATTAAGCGATACCACTTATTGGGCGGCGTGTAACTTCGTGAACACAGCATTGCAAAATAAGTGTTGATCGGGCAACCCCACCTTTGCACCAGCTTTCACCTAACCCGGCCCCCGTTCTATGAAGTCCGCTGCGCTGGCCCCTTCTTCGCCTTTAACCGCTATGATTTCCCCCCAGTATACAAAAACCATTACCGGCATGTCAAGTGTTGACACCTACAGAAACGCCGGTTACAATGCCTCCTTCACTAAAGATAACGGACAACCAGGTCACCCACTTCGCTGGTGGAGTAACCCATCCGCCCCGCGGCCAGACTCTTCAGGTGTTTGGCGCAGACCTCCCGGACAGCGTGCTCAACCCGGGCCGCCGCCTTTGTTTCACCGAGTTGCTCGAGCATCATCGCGGCAGCACAGATCGCGGCAAGCGGGTTGATGACGTTTTGCCCCGTGTACTTGGGCGCAGAACCGCCTATCGGCTCAAACATCGACACCCCTTCGGGGTTGATGTTGCCGCCGGCGGCGATCCCCATGCCGCCCTGGATTATCGCGCCGAGGTCGGTGATGATATCCCCGAACATGTTGTCCGTAACGATGACGTCAAACCATTCCGGGTTCTTGACCATCCACATGCACGCGGCATCGACATGGGCATAGTCCCGCTGTATCTCCGGGTAACCATCACCCACCTGGTGAAAAACCCGCTCCCATAGGTCAAAGGCATAAGTAAGGACGTTTGTTTTACCGCACAGCGTCACCTTCTTCCTTCCATGCCGCCGGCAGTATTCAAAGGCGTAACGAACACACCGCTCGACGCCCTTATAGGTGTTTATCGAATTCTGAACCGCCACCTCGTCCTTAGTGCCGCGCTTCAAGAACCCCCCCGCACCGCAGTAAAGGCCCTCCGTATTCTCCCGGACAACGATAAAGTCGATCTCCTCAGGCCCCTTGTCCTTTAGCGGTGTCTGGACGCCCGGGTAGAGCCTGACCGGCCGGAGGTTGATGTACTGGTCAAGCTCAAAGCGCAAGCGCAAAAGGATCCCCTTTTCCAAGATCCCGGGCTTGACTTCCGGATGCCCGATAGCGCCCAAGTAAATGGCGCTGAATTTACGCAACTCCTCAAGTGCGCCGTCCGGCAGCGTTTCTCCTGTACGCAAGAACCTGTCCCCGCCGAAGTCGTAGGTAACGGCCTCAAACTTGAACTCCTCATATTCGGCTACCGCCGTCAGCACCTTCATTCCTTCCCTGACCTGTTCCGGGCCCGTTCCGTCACCTGGAATCACGGCGATCCGATACATCAACTTCATCCTCCCGCTAAGGACTTTTGAATTGCGTGAAATTTTAACTCTTCTTGGACAGCCTGTCAAGGTAGACCGGAAAAGTGATAAAAAGCCCTTCGCAACAAGTAAAAAACGCCTAAAACAAAAAGGCCAGTTACACTGGCCTCAAGGATGGGGGTTATGTTGAGGTGTTACCAGCATGGCCCTCCCTGCATTAGCCGGACTTCAAGTTTTGCTTAAACAGCCATTCCCTGACCTTCTCCGGGTCGCCGTTGCCGAAGAACTTAATGATCTGCTTCTCTTTTAGCAGCACAACGGCACCCTCCGGAGAACCGACCTCGTACCACTCCGTTCCCGGTACCGGGATGAATCTGCATCCTTCCGCTTCTAAGACTTCGAACGCCTTCGCAAGCCTGCTCACCGGGCCCACCCTCCTCACAACTGGACGGTGGTTTTGTGAAAGTTATCACTTACACTTCAAAATAACAAAAAATCTCCCCTTTGTCAATCAATACTTCAAAAATTTCATCAGCGACTCGATCCTTTCGCGAACCGCCTCCGGCGCAGGACCCCCTAAGACCCGCCGCGCCTGTAACGCCTGCTCTAACCTGACCGATTCAAAAACATCCTGGTCAATTACAGGAGAAAAGCGCCGGTAATCATCCAAAGAAAGGCTGTCAAGCCCCTTCCCCTGTTCGAGGCAGTAAACCACCACCTCGCCCGCTGCCTCATGCGCCTCGCGGAAGGGCACCCCCTTTCGAACCAGGTACTCCGCAAGGTCGGTGGCGGTTAGAAATCCCCGGTGGGCGGCGTCCCTCATCCGCTCACGGCTGACCTTGAGCTTTTGCATCATCGGGATAAAGACGCCGAGACACCCTTTCAGGGTATCCGCCGTATCGAAAAGCAGGGGCTTGTCTTCCTGGAGGTCCTTGTTGTAAGCAAGCGGCAGCCCTTTAAGCAGGATCAACAGCCCGGCAAGATTTCCGACCACGCGCCCCGTTTTGCCCCGGCACAGCTCCGCCACATCGGGGTTTTTCTTTTGCGGCATCATGCTCGATCCGGTAGCAAAGGCGTCGTCAAGCTCGATAAAACCGAACTGGGGTGTTGCCCAGAGGATGACCTCCTCGCACAGCCGGCTGAGATGAACAAAAACAAGTGCGGCCGCAGCGCAGAACTCCACCACGAAGTCCCGGTCGCTGACCGCGTCCATGCTGTTCTCGCTGATGGCGTCAAACCCAAGTGCCTCCGCCACAAACCCCCTGTCGAGCGGGAAGGTTGTTCCCGCCAGGGCTCCCGCCCCGAGCGGGAGGACGTTCATTCTGCGGCGGCAGTCCTCAAACCGCGCATCATCCCTGGTAAACATCTCGTAGTAAGCCAATAGGTGATGGGCGAAGGTCACCGGCTGCGCCGGCTGCAGATGTGTGAAACCAGGCATCAATGTTTCCACGTGCTCCGCAGCGAGTTCCACCAATGCCAGCCGAAACTCCCGCAGCATTCCCCGCACCGCATCGATCTCGTCCCTCAGGTACAGCCTCAAGTCGGTCGCCACCTGGTCGTTGCGGCTCCGCCCGGTGTGCAGCTTCTTCCCGACTTCGCCTGCCCATTTTACTAACAGCGCCTCGATTAGCGAGTGGACGTCTTCCTCTCCGACCGGCTCCGCCTTCCCCGAGGCAAAGTCGTCGTAGATCTTATCTAACCCCTTGAGAATGGTTTCCCCCTCAGCCTCGGTCAGGACCCCGATCTTTACCAGCATGCGGGCGTGCGCCCGGTTTACCGCGATCTCATAAGGCCAGAGCCGGAAATCGAAGCCCAAGGAGTCCTGAAAGGCCCTCACCCTTGCATCGGTTTCCTTTTGAAAGCACCCGCCCCAGAGCGTAGTCATATCTTAATCCCTCCCGTTTCCCCTACTTTTCATCTTTGCGCCTTCATCCTTTCTCACCATCGCCTGGACCTTAAGGGGCAGGCCGAAGAGGTTGATGAACCCTCCGGCGTCCCTTTGGTCGTACATCTCGTCCCGCCCGAAGGTGGCAAGATCTTTCAAGTAGAGAGAATACGGCGACCAGACCCCCGCGGGAGAAAGGTTTCCTTTATAAAGTCTAAGGCGGACACGCCCGGTTACCGTGCGGGAGATCGATGCAACAAAGGCGTCCAAAGCCTCGCGCAGCGGCGAGAACCACAGGCCGTCATAGACGAGTTCCGCGTATTTGAGGGCCACAATCTCCTTGAAATGAAGCGTGGCCCGGTCAAGTGTAAGCCGCTCAAGCTCCCGCAGCGCACAAAAGAGGACCGTCCCGCCGGGCGTCTCGTATACCCCCCGGGATTTCATCCCCACAAGCCGGTTTTCCACCATGTCCACAATCCCGATGCCGTGCTTTCCGCCGAGGGCATTTAGCCTCTCCATCAGAGTCAGCGGGTCCGGGCGGAGATCCTCAAGCCCTACGGGTGTCCCCCCCTCGAAGTGAAGGGTCACGTACGCAGGCTCCCCGGGCGCTTCCTCAGGCGGCACCGTCAAAAGGTACAGTCCCCTCGGCGCCTCATTCCCGGGGTCTTCAAGATCGCCGCCCTCATGGCTTAAGTGCCAGAGGTTCCGGTCCATGCTGTAGGGTCGTTCAGGGGTGACCGGCACCGGGATAGCCCGTGCAGCCGCGTAGGCGACCGCGTCTTCGCGGGAGCGGATATTCCACAGGCGCCAGGGAGCAATCACGCGCAGGTCGGGGTCAAGCGCCTTTACACTCACCTCAAAGCGTACCTGGTCGTTCCCTTTGCCGGTGGCCCCGTGCGCCACCGCTTCCGCGCCTTCCCGGTGGGCAACCTCAACCAACTTCTTGGCGATCAGCGGACGGGCCATCGAACTCCCCAAAAGATATCCGCCTTCGTAGACCGCTCCCGCCCGCAGGGTGGGAAAGACGTAATCCGTCAAAAACTCTTCCCTAACGTCCTCGATGTAAACCCTGCAAGCCCCGCTTGTTAGCGCCTTTTCTCTGATCGGTTTCAGTTCTTCCCCCTGCCCGAGGTCCGCGACCATCGCGATGACCTCACAGCCGAAGTTTTCCTTTAGCCAGGGAATGATAATGGAGGTATCAAGGCCTCCCGAATAGGCCAAGACCACTTTCCTGCTCATACCGATCACCTCTCTGGTCAAGAAGTCAGAATAAAGGAAGGAAGTCTCCTCTCTCCTGTCTCTGCTCCAAAATTACGGGGACACCATACTAAATTATTATCTGAAATCAACTACCGGCCTTTGGACTCCCCGCCTGTGCGCCTGCCTCCTTGAACTTCGAACTTCGAACCGACCCCAAATTATAACAGAAGAGCTAACAGCGCCTTCTGCACGTGGAGCCTGTTCTCTGCCTCGTCCCAAACGCGGCTTGCGGGCCCGTCGATGATCTCGTCGGTGACCTCCTTACCCCGGTGCGCCGGTAGGCAGTGGAGGAAAATGAAGTCCGGCTTCGCATGGCTCGTTAAGGCGGTGTTGACCTGATAAGGCTGGAACACCCGGATTCTCTCAGCATGTTCGGCCTCCTTTCCTATGCTCGCCCAGACGTCGGTTACCACCACGTCGGCCCCGCGCACCGCCTCGACAGGATCTGTGATCACCTCTATCTTGCTCATGCTCCCCGCAGCCGCCGCCCGTGCCGCGTCTATAATCTCCTCGTGCGGCCCATAGCCCGGCGGGCTGGCCACGACGATATCCATGCCTACCCGCGGACAGGCTAAAAGCAGCGAGTGGCACACGTTATTCCCGTCCCCGAGATACGCAAGTTTCAGACCTCGAAACCGCCCCTTCACCTCCCGCACCGTCATGAGGTCGGCCATTACCTGGCAGGGATGCTCCCAGTCCGTAAGGCCGTTGATCACAGGTACGCTTGCCCCGGCTGCGAGGGTTTCCACGTCTTGCTGGCTGAAGGTCCGGATCATCATGCCGTCTACGTAACGGGAGAGTACCCGTGCCGTGTCGGCGATCGTCTCGCCCCGGCCAAGCTGCAGGTCCTGCGTACTTAAGAAGAGGGCGTACCCGCCCAACTCATACATCCCCACCTCAAAGGATACCCGCGTGCGGGTGGACGGCTTCTGAAAGATCATCGCCAGGGTTTTCCCGCTGCAAAAGGCGTGTGGGTCACCCCTGCGTTTGACCTCTTTGAGCTCCCTGGCAAAATCGATAATGGCCCTGATCTCTTGACCGGTAACGTCGTTTATTGACAAGAAATCCCTGCCGTAGAAGAGTTTTCTCAATGAGGCATACACGTTAGCCCTCCTTGCTTTGACTGGCGGTTGCCAGCAGCGCTTCTCTTAAAACCGCAACCGCCTTATCGACCTCCGCCCGGGTAATGGTAAGCGGCGGAACAAACCGCAAAGTATCCTCTTTCACCGCGTTCACGATGAGCCCCCTCTCCTGGCAGGCGGCCGCCACAGCCTTCGCAGGCACCTTTACTGCGAGGCCGAGCATCAACCCCATCCCCCTGACCTCGCCAGCAAGGCCGGTTGCCGCTCCGAGGTTTACAAGCCGCTCCTTCAGGTATCTGCCGATCCGGACCGCGTTTTCAACCAGCCCTTCCTCCTCCAACGCTACCGCCGCCGCGAGAGCCGCCGCCGCCGCCAGCGGGTTCCCGCCGAACGTGGAGGCGTGGTCGCCGGGACTGAAACTGGCGGCGACCTCTGCACTCGCCAGCATCGCGCCGATGGGGAAGCCCCCGCCGAGCGCCTTCGCTAAGCAAGCGACGTCAGCCTCAACCCCGTAATGCTCCTGCGCCAGCAGCCGTCCGGTCCGTCCCAGGCCGCACTGTATCTCGTCAAATATCAGCACCGCTCCCCGCTCCCGAGTGATCGCCCGGGCGGCGCGCAAAAACTCCGGCGAGGCCGGGTAGATCCCCCCTTCACCCTGCACCGGTTCCAGCAATACGGCTGCCGTTTTTTCTCCAACCGCTTCCTGTAGGGCGGCCCGATCGTTGAAGGGGATGTACTTAAAACCGGGTAACATGGGCTCAAAACCCTGGTGGTACCTTGGCTGCCCCGTCGCGGTGACCGCACCGTATGTCCTGCCGTGAAACGAGTTCTCTGCCGTCACGACCTCAAAGCGGCCGGCGCCCCACCTCTTTTTCGAGTATTTGCGCGCAAGCTTAAGCGCCGCCTCGATCGCCTCCGCTCCGCTGTTACAGAAAAACACCCGGTCAAAGGGAGTACGCTCCACCAGCCATTTCGCCAATTCAACTTGAGGCGTGCTGTAATAGAGATTCGAGCAGTGCATCAGCACCCCTGCCTGCTCCCGGATGGCCGCCACTACCCGCGGGTGGCAGTGTCCCAGGGAATTCACCGCGATGCCGGCAACAAAATCGAGGTACTCCTTGCCGTCCGCATCCCAGACCCGCGTCCCTTCCCCCTTGACCAGCACCAAAGGAAGCCGGGCATACGTATTTATAATATACCTCTCCGCCTGGGCGATAACTTCTGCGGAGGACAGATAAGTACAATTTTTCATAAAAGTAACTCCTTCATGATCCAAGAATTCAGCAGTCAGGAGTCAGAATCCAGAAACTACTAAGACTGCTGAATTCCAGCTTCTGACCCGCTTTCCAGCCCTTAAGGTACCACCATTGTTCCTATGCCCTCATCCGTGAAGACCTCAAGCAGGATCGCATGCATCACCCTGCCGTCGAGGATGTGTGCACTCCCTACCCCGCCCCTGAGGGCTGCTTCGCAGCATTCAAGCTTCGGGATCATGCCGCCGGAAATCTTGCCCGAAGCAATCAGACCGGGAATTTCATCAACTTTGATGACCGAAATCACCGAACCCCTGTCCTCCGGGTTGTCCAGAATTCCTTCAACGTCCGTAAGGACGATCAGTTTGTCCGCTTTGAGCGCCTCAGCAACCTTACCCGCAACGGTATCGGCATTGATGTTATATCCCTCTCCGTCTCGCCCGAGGCCGACCGGTGCCACTACGGGGATGTACCCCTGCCGGATCACACTGAAAAGAAGTTCCGGGTTGACCCGCGTTATCCTGCCGACGTACCCGATGTCCTGCACCACCTCTGCCCCGCCGGCACGTTTAACAACCGCCGGCTTCTTTTCGGCCATTACTAAGTTGGCGTCCTTTCCGCAAAGGCCCACCGCCCGCCCGCCTAAGCGATTGATCAGGGCGGTTATCTCTTTGTTCAAACGGCCCAGAACCATCTCAACAACCTCCATCGTCTCTGCATCCGTAACCCGGAGGCCGTTGACGAACGAGGTCTTTATGCCCAAACGCTTCAGCATATTCGAAATATCCGGGCCGCCGCCGTGAACCACCACCGGGTGCATGCCTACGTACTTCATGAGCACCAGGTCGGTCATCACCGCCTGCTTCAGTTCACAGTCGGTCATCGCGTGCCCGCCGTATTTCACCACGATGATATTCCCGTGGAATTTTTTGATGTACGGCAAGGCCTCAACTAAAATGCCCGCCTTCTCTATCGCCGTCAGAACCATTTTCCTCCCTCCAAAATTTCGGGGACACAATACTAAATTTTTAACAATACAATCTTCAAACTTGGAACTCTGAACCTCGAACTTTGAACTTTTCTACGTCCGGTAACTCGCATTGATCCGCACATAATCGTAAGTAAGGTCGCAGCCCCAGGCTGTGGCAGCGCCCTCCCCTGCCCGGAAGTCAACAGTGATTACGACCGGATCCTGCGCCAGTTCCCTCGAGGCACGCTCCTCTGAAAACGGAAGCCCCTTGCCGCCTGCCACCACCTGTTCTCTGCCGAGGGAAACGTCTACCCTCTCCGGATCAAAGACCGCGCCCGAATACCCCGCCGCGCACAGAATACGCCCCCAGTTGGCGTCACAGCCGAAAACCGCCGACTTGACCAAGTTCGACGCGGCGATGGCCCGCGCCGCCTTGCGTGCGTCGGCGACCGAAACCGCTCCTCTTACGCGGACCTCGACCAGCCTCGTGGCCCCTTCACCGTCCCGCGCAACCCTTTTCGCCAGTTTGGTGGCTACCGCCGTAAGCGCCGTCACAAAACTTTCGTATTCCGGCCCCTCCCCGGTGATTTCAGGATTTCCGGCCCGGCCGTTCGCCATCACCACCACCATGTCGTTGGTGCTGGTATCCCCGTCCACCGTAATCATGTTGAACGAAGCGTCAACCGCGCTTTTCAGCGCCCGGCGCAAGAGCCACGCCTCGACTGCCGCATCTGTGGTGAGAAAGGCCATCATCGTCGCCAGGTGCGGGTGAATCATCCCGGAGCCCTTGGCCATCCCGCCCACAGTACACCGTTTCCCTCCGACAACAAACCGGACCGCCGCCTCCTTGGCCACTGTATCCGTCGTCATTATCGCCTCCGCCGCAGAAAAGTGGCCCGCACCATCCAATGCTTCGGCAGCCAAAGGCAGCGCCTCCTCAATCCTTGCCACCGGCAGGCGCTCGCCGATCACCCCCGTAGAGCCGACCAGCACCAGCTCTTCCGGTATCTGTAAAACACTCGCGGCAGCGCGCGCCATAGTTAGCGCGTCCGCATACCCTTGAGCGCCGGTGCAGGCGTTGGCGTTGCCGCTGTTAACCACCACTGCCTGTGCCACCCCTTTCTCTAACCGCCGCGCGGTGATAAGGACCGGGGCCGCCTTCACCCTATTGGTGGTGAAAACCCCCGCCGCCGCCGCCGGCACTTCACTATAGAGGAGCGCCAGGTCTTTCCTGCTTCTTTTGATTCCGGCCGCCACCCCGCTTGCCTTAAAACCGGCAGGGGCCGTTACACCCCCTTCGACCCACTCCATGATAACGATCTTCCCCCTGGCTTCTGGCTTCTAGCTTCTGACCCTTGATTTCTTCCCGCAAGCCTTATGGATAAATCCCCGGGTATTCAAGCCCGGTAGTCTCCGGGAGACCGAACACTATATTCATATTCTGCACCGCCTGTCCCGAAGCCCCTTTGACCAAGTTATCGATCGCTGCTAAGAGAACTGCCCGGCCGGTGCGCAAATCAGCCACTGCACCGAGGTGAACGAAGTTTGAACCCGTTACGCTCTTGGTCCGTGGAAAAACGCCTTCGGGAAGCACCCTGACGAACGGCTCATCACGGTAGAAATCCCGGTAAACCTCCAAAAGCTCCGCTGTGGAAAGCCTCGTTTTCAAGCTCGCATAGACCGTTGTCAAAATCCCCCTGGTTTGCGGCACAAGGTGCGGCGTGAAGGAGATGCGCACCTCTCTTCCTGCTGCAACAGACAGCTCCTGCTCTATTTCCGGGATGTGCCTGTGGACGGCAACACCGTAGGCCTGGACGTTTTCATTCACCTCGGCGTAATGCGCCCGCAGATCAAGCCTGCGCCCGGCACCCGAAACCCCTGACTTCGCGTCGATAATGATGCCCTCCGGGGCGATGCACCCCGAACGCAGAAGCGGTACCAGGGATAGGAGCGAGGCCGTGGGGTAACACCCCGGATTGGCCACGATCCGTACCCCTTTCAGTTGCGCGCGATAAAGCTCCGGAAGGCCGTATACGGCTTCCTCTGCAAGTTCGGGTGCCCCGTGCTCCACCTTGTACCAGGACTCGTAGACCCCCGTCTCTCGAAAGCGGAAGTCCGCCCCTAAGTCGACAAGCTTCTTTCCCTGTCTGATCACCGCCTCAGCCACTGGCACCGCATGTCCGTGGGGCAGTGCCGTGAAGATGACATCGCATTCGGCCGCCAACCCATCTGCGTCAAAAGCAGTCAGCACCCGGTCAGTAAAGCCGGTAAGGTGCGGAAAAACCGCCGCCATTTCCTTGCCCTCGTAGCTGCGGGAGGTCAAAACTGCCAATTCCACCTCCGGATGCAGCGTTAAAAGGCGCACCAACTCCGCGCCCGTATACCCGGACGCACCGACAATCCCTGCCTTGATCAATTAAACCACCTGCCGCACTGCCGTCAATATCGATAATTATACGAAACGCTGTATAAAAATACAATAGGGCGGGGAAAATATTTTTTTCTGTAGAATCCGCCCTTTCCGAGACAGCCGCAAAGACCTATTCGCTACCGTCCTTCCCAGACCCCACCCACTATTGGAACCGCTTCCCCGCAGACAGTGCACTTGCCGCCCCCAAGATCTGCCCTTCGCACCCTGTATCCTTCCCGCCGGATGATCACCGCGTTGCAATTGGGACAGTAAGTGTTGCCCCCTTCCTCGTCCCATACGTTGCCAAGATAGACGAACTTCAGTTTCTCCCTCGCAATCTCGCGCGCCCGGAACAGTCTTTCAACCGGGGTCGGTGGGAGATCCAGCTCAAAGTTAGGAAAGTACCGGGAAAAATGAAGCGGTATCTCCGGATTCAGGTGTGAAAGCCAGTTCACCAGGTCGGCAACCTCCTCCTCGGAATCATTGAGGCCGGTAACCAGCAGGTTAGTAACCTCGACATGGCATTCCTTAGACGCAAGCTCCACCGTCCTTAGAACCGGTTTCAACCTCCCGGCGCAGTATTCCTTGTAATAATCGTCCCTGAACGACTTGACGTCGATATTCATGGCGTCGATATAGGGCAGTATCTCCCTTAGCGGCTTTTCGTTTATGAATCCGTTGGTCACGAGTACGTTTTTGAAGCCGGCCTCTTTTACCAGACGGACTGTGGCATAAATGAACTCATACCAGACAACAGGTTCCGAATACGTATACGCGACGCCGATACAGCGCCGCCCTTGGGACGCAATCATCGCCGCCACCTGCTCCGGAGTTATCACCACCGCCGGGGGCGAGCCGTGGGCGATCTCCCAGTTCTGGCAAAAACGGCACCGCAGGTTGCAGCCGTAAGTACCGAGAGACAGGATTGTGTGGGCCGGGTAGAAGTGATAAAGCGGCTTCTTTTCTATCGGGTCGACCGCGGACGACGTGCAGTGGCCGTAGTTAACGGCGTACAGTTTCCCGCCGCGGCTTTCCTTTACCCTGCAAAACCCTGTATGCCCCTCTTCGATAGCGCATCCCTTGGGGCAAAGCCGGCAGAAAACCTTCTTGTCCCGCTTTTCATAAAAAAGCGCCTCGTGCACTTAGCTCATCCCGCTTCCTTAAAGTTAGTAATACCGCTTCACTTCAAACCGCTCTAACTTTACCGGCTCGTCCGGGTCGATCCCGGCTTTCCGCCGCGCAATGGAAACCTGCTGCTCCGGCGCGTCTATCCCTTCTAAGTCCGGGAGCAAAAGCCCGCGCCTTGAGCCGCGGGAAACGATCACCCCGTAACGCTTTGGGTCCAGGTCTTCAAGCCCGCTCACCGCTTCCGGTTCGCCGAGAACGTCAACCGCAATGGTGAGATCCGCTACCTCTGCCGGGCTCACCGGATCGAACCGCGAATCGCGGGTAGCGGCACTGATCGCGTTTTCAACGACCTCCTCTGCGATGTTGGCCTGCGTCGGCTCTACGGTCCCGATGCACCCGCGCAAAAGCCCGCCCTTTTTTAAACATACAAAGACTCCGGCTCGCCGCGCGAACTCCGGCGGTATGTCACGCACCCTGATCTTTTCCCCGTGATCGAGGTAGGCTTCAATCGCCCGCTCGGCCAACCTGACAAGGTAACTCTTCGCCTCGTCCTGCGCTTTCGCATCCTCCGCCATCTTCCCGGCGAAAAGACGCTCCTGCGCCCTGTCCCCCGGTAACAGGCTCGCTACCATGTACCCCACGCCGAACGGGGCCTCGTAGGATAAAACCTCTGCTTCCACCCGACGCCCGTCGAAAGCCCCGAAAAGCATCACGATAGGCCGCAAACCGCATTCCCCTGCGCATTCGATCAAAACCGGGTCAAGCCGGACCAGCGCCAGCGGATCGGCAGCCGCAACGATCTCCTGCACCTTTTCGTCAAAAACCGCCCCCATCGGGTCGTACCCGTTCGGTGCCTCAGGCGACAGGCGGTGAGAGAGATCCCCGCTTGCGACAACCGCCACCTTCCGGCCTGCTGCCGCCGCCGCTCGCTGTGCCGCCAGCCCGAAGCCGTATAACCGCCGCAACTGCATAATCGCCATCCCGCAAATCACCACCGGCAGGTCCACGCCCCCTTTTTGGAGCCAGTAAAGCGGCGCCGTAACACCATGGTCGAGCTGGTAGTCGAAACGGTGGCGCATCTCCACCTCGGGTATTCCGCCGGTCTTCAACTCTTCCCGCAAAAGACTCGCCAGGACCAAATCCGTATCCAGCTCAAAGACCGCCTCCGGCGCACCGAAGCGGCCGAGGTTCCCCTGCGGGTGCGCCTGCGTCACCACCGCCACCGCATCCCACATCACCGGCCCATGCGGCGAAATCATCACCATTGTTTCGGCCCCGCTGCGGCGTATCCGCCTGCCCAACTCGAGCAGCGCCTCCTGGGTCCTGCGCACCTTCCCGGCTTCCCTGCCTCCAACCTCCGGCACCATTATCGGCGGATGCGGAACGATCCCGCCGATTACAATACTGCCAGAATTTTCCGGCATAACTCCTACCCCCTCCGTCAAAATTACGGGGACACCATACTAAATTATTGTCCTCCGATGATTGTCGGTAGGAATTCGCTGCGCAAACTCCTTCCCATGTTACTGACGACCGACGCCCGTTCTCCGACGACACCATTACACCCCAACAAACCGTAAGCCGCCGTAAACAAAGCACCCGCCTAGTCCTATCAAGAAGAGACCGGTGACGGTCAGGATTCCACGGTATACAGCAGGGCTCAAAAACCGTCTGCCTCCGGCCACCGCACCTGAAACCGCAAGATACCAAGCCAGGTCGGCTAAGATGTGTCCGATGAAAAAAACGGTTATCCCGACCCAAGCCCATTTGAGCGCTATAGTAACATATTTTAGGCCGAACGTCGCCCACCAGAGGCTCCAGTAAGGATTAGAAAGGCTTACGACCGCTCCAAGCGTGATAAGCCGCCCTGCATTGGAGCCGCCTGTGGGCGGTCCGCCGTTTGTCAGCGGCGCACTCAAGTCTAAGGCGATCTTTCCCCGAACAGCATCCCCTACTATTGTTCCACCCATCCAGAGCAAGAACCCGCCGCCGGCAAGCGAAATCGCGGCAATCACCCGGTCGTGGGAGATAAACGGCGCGAGTCCGAAAGCCAGCGCAACCACCAGTCCTGCTTCTAAGACGGCGTGCCCGGCCACTAGAAGCGGACCTGCCATCACCCCTCTCCTTACGCTTTCGGCGATCGTTACCGTCAGCAGCGGCCCCGGCGCCATGGCGCCGGAAAGGGCTACAATAAACGATGTGACACCAAGCTCCGCAAGCCCCATTATGACTATAACCGGCAGCCCGCCACGCGACCGACATATTTATCTAAGGGTTCGCGTGATCCCGCAAGGAAGGCCCGCATCACATCAAGACGCTTTGCCCTTACCCCGGCGTTCAGCACCGAAATCGCGAGGTGTACAGGCAGGGGGCATAGTGTCCGCCGCCTGAAGACAAGTTCCGGGTTCACCAGGCCCGTATCGAGCATCAAAAGGCGCATCCTGTACTCGTCTACCTGCTCCATCCTCACCCGTGCCGTATCGTTCCCAAGGCTCCTGTCGCAATAGGGGCGGGACGCCAAAACGGCGTGGGGCAGTTCGATCCCGTGCTCGGTGCGCAGGAATTCCGCCAAGGCCTTGAGCTTTTCAACCCGTTCTTTCTCAAGTTTCTCGTAATCCCCCTCCTTTAACAAACCAAACAACCGGCAACCTAAGGGCCGAACAGGGGAAATAAGGCATTCGTTTTCGGCCGACCGGAAAGGGCACATCTGTTCCGGAACCGCCGGTTCCAAAAAGAAATACTCGACCGCCCGCTTAATGATCCCGGCCTGCTGTTCGGGAAGCGCCTCCCTGCAATACCGGAACGCGTAAAGGTATTCAAGCAAGGACGCATCCGGCGGGTTCTGGCAACAGACGTTACAGCCGGTACATTCCTTCTCGGGCAGCCCTTCGTACAGTTTTTCAAGATCGGCAAAAAATCCCCTGTTCTCTGCATAGACCAGCACTGAGTAAATCTCGCCAATCGGTAACATTATCCACTGTCCCTTCTGCGATAGACTTGCGTGACTAGTAAAAGTCCTGGTAAAATATTGACGATAAATATTCGTCTTTAGCGTACCATATTCCTTTCCGGCGGGCAAAATAAGTATAACCGCTAACCGTCCGACCCTCAAGGAGTCAGCACCAATGGCTGCGAATTTCTCTTTTTTTGACATCCTGTGGGCGATTTTTATTATCTCCGTGTTCCTCCCCATGCTTAAGCACCAGCGCCTGGAAATACACCGGCTGCGGCTGATACGCAGTATTGAACAGAGCCGGTGCTCCCGGGTGATCACCATGATCCACCGGCAG
>DTYU01000061.1 GCA_012961725.1 Desulfotomaculum sp. | reverse complement strand
TGAGTGGTTGTTCTATCAACTGCTCGTCCCTTGCATGGACGGTGAGGTCTCTCTTCTTTACTCCCTCCCTTAGCTCCTGCAATATTCCTACAGTAACTTTACACTAACAAAATGTACACTGCCAATCTCAGTGCAGGTCAGCGCTCAGCCGAGGCGCCCTTTTATACACAGCTTCGTAAGCCGGAACCGCGCCGTGGAAGGGTGCACACCGAGCGCCCGTGCCACTGCCCGGTAATGTACCGGTCCGCCCTCGACTCTGTAGAGGACTCGCACCGCCGCGATGTAATCCTCATCCGGCAGCGCCATCCGCGCCGCCGCCCTTTTCGCTGCTCTCTTCACCAACATCACCCCCTGTCGAGGATTTAGTATTTTCTGTAAAACGGCCGCTAAAGAATCGAAAGCACCTGCCCCAAGACAAGGCAGGCGCTTTCTTCATGCTGCCCCGCACAAAGTTACTTTCTTTTGAAGACTATCAAGGGGCAGTTCTTGCATACATCGGCGCCGGGGAAAGGGTCACCCGGCCTGGTAACGGACGCGCCGCCATAATTCTTTACCCGGTCTAAGAGCCGCTGCACGGTCGCTTCGATATGCTCTCCAGGGATCATCACGTTTATCTCGCCCCGCTCCGTTTTACCGGCGTTGTAGCTGCCGCTGCAAGCCGTGAGCAGGTTAGCCGATTTCTCAAGATAAGTATAGACATTCCCCGCGCAGACCGCTGAATTCATCGTCAAATTCGAGCGCAGCGGGTGGACATCCATCGCCGCCATATAATCCACTATCAGGTGGTAGGCCTGCATATTGTCACAGTAGAAGTGGACCACATCGGGCGGAAAATAGGCATCGCGCAGGGGGGAAACGATATAGGCCTTGAGCGCCAATTCCGGCAGGCGGGGCTTTGTCTCTACAAACTTTGCCGCCTGCTGCCTGTCCCTCACGTATTTGAGGTGGCTTTTCACTTCATTGTCGTCGTAAGCCTTCCAGCCGAAAACGAAGGCGGTTTACTTTGAACCCCTCTTTGCGCAACTCTTCCCACTTTCCGGTCTCTCTTAACTCCTTCACTTTTTCTTCAAAGGCTTTGGAAACAGCCTTCAGTTTCTCCTTGCTCTTGCGGTAGGTCTCGGTTGTTTCGTAGATCAGGCGCACACCGATGAGGAAGGTAACGATCCCGAAGTAGAACTTGTATTGCTTTAACGACATGGGGATCTCCGGCCCGACCAGAGCCCCAAGAACCACACCTGCGGCAACCACCAGGGCCAGGGGTATGGCCACCCGCCTGTCCTTGAAGTAGCGTGGCACAGCGATGATCGGGGCAAGAACAACAGCCATCAGGTTGTGGACCTTCAGGGTGTTCTTGACCGCCTTCTTGGCGCTTGCTTCGGCCATCCCCCCGGACACAAGATCCTTGATCATGGCCTTGTCCAGCTTGAAACATACCACTTGGCCGATAAAGGCCAAGATCGCGCCGGCGGCACCCACGGTGGAAAATACGTAACCTACAATTATTCCCCATAGGAGAATAAGGATTGGATTGGCCTCCAATCCGCTCGGAAATACCATACTACTGCCTCCTTGCTAACGATATTGCAGCACTGTCCAACAGCGCCAAAGACGTAACACAGATGCCTACTTCCCTACTTAGCTATGCTTTTCACATGGAAGACACCAACACCCCACGTACATTTAACACGAGCAACACGGTACACCCAACGGCTACAGTCCGCAAGAAGAGCTGACCCCGGTCATGTGCACGTCAACCGATCCCTCCCCTCCGGAAACGCACATATAGTCTTCCCCGCCAAGAATAGCACCTCACAAGACTTTCTAATGTCCCAGAGACGACAAAAGTCCTGCCAACCGCCTGACGACCCAACTGTCAGGCAGCCGACACTGATTAATTTACTTGTCGCAAGGAGAATGACTTTTGGGGAGGATAACAACCTCTTAAAAGTCGTTTACGACGATTCGACGCCGCCAAGGGGGATGAAAATTGCTTACTTTGTGAAAATAGGCGATTTTTGCCGGAAACGGCCTTCAGCCTTATTCCGGTCTACTGAATTAAGAGGTCAGAGGCCAATGAGAAGTGAGAAGTGAGAGGTTAGAGGCGGGAATATATGTTGGAATTGGCCGTAGGCCAATTCCTTCAAGAATTCTCACATCTAACTTCTCACATCCCGCCTCTCAAATGGTCGGACTTAATAATTTAGTACGGTGTCCCCCTAATTTCGTGTCCCCGTAATTTCCCCGTAATTTCTTGGCGTCTTGGCGGTTGATTTATTTGCGAGGAAGATTAGGGAGCCTTATACCACCCAGCTTGTAAGCTTCTTGGGATCGAGGATCTTGATCCCGCGTCCTTGAAATTCAATTGATTTTTCCCGCTTGAAAGTGTTTAAAAGCGAGGTTACCGTCTGGCGGGTGGTACCGATCATCGCGGCTATGTCTTCGTGGGTAAGCCGCAGCTTAATCGTTACGCCATCGCTCTCCGGAATTCCGCACCGTTCGCTGATTTTTAGCAGGAGCAGCGCCAAACGCCTTGGAACCTGCCAGCAAACCAGCTCGTGGACCATCGCCTCCGCCTCCCTCATCCGGGCAGCTAAGAGCTTCGCTACCTTCAGGGAAAGGTGGTGCTCCTCCGTAAGAATATCCAGGAAGTCTCTCTTTGTTAACACGACCAGGGTGACGTCGCTGATCGCTCCCGCAAAACAGGTCCGCTTCCCGTGGTAAAGCGTCTCCGCCAACCCCATCATCTCGCCGGGATTGCGGATGCTGCCGACGGTGACTTCGCGTCCTTCACTGGAAAGCCGGTAGATCCTGACCCAACCCTTTTCGATCAGGTAGACCCTGTCCGCCACCTCCTCCGCGGCAAAAATTATTTGTCCTTTCGGGTAGTTTACGGTCACGCCTTTACTATGAATAAGTTCCTTTTCCCGCTCGTTTACAACCAGTGGGCTCCCCTCGGCGAGGTCTTTTCTTCCCTTTGCCAACACCCGTCACCACTCCCTATTTAGATTAAAAATATAATATAACATCTCCCGCAGTCATATGATGTCCGGTAAACGACAGGCTCTTTGTCGGCTATCGGACAGCCAACGCAGGCCTGCTCTCATGCGTCCCCTGTTCCTAAAGATTCGACTAAATTCTTGTTTTCAACGGAAAGTCTCAACTTCCTTCAAAAGAGGTGTTTCCCGAAAAAATCAGTCACCGCTCGAAAGTTCAAACTCCACCAGCCGGTCCTCCACCGACGCCCGCAACACCCGGACCCGGACCGGATCCCCGAGGCGGTATGATTTGCCGGTATTCCGCCCCGTGAGCGTGTAGGAGCGTTCGTCGTACAGGTAAAAATCGTCCGTGAGCGTCCGCACGTGCACCAGCCCCTCGACCGTGTTCTCCAATTCCACGTACAGCCCCCATCCGGTCACCCCGCTGATAAACCCTGGATAAACGTTTCCGACCTTATCTTCCATGAAGGCCGCCTTCTTAAGCTCCACCGCCTCCCGCTCCGCTTCCATCGCAACCCGCTCCCTCTCCGAGGCTAACACTGCGGCGTACTCGGCCTGCGCTTGTAGTTCCGCTTTCCTCTTCGCTGACAACCTCCAACCGTTCGCCATGGCCTCGCGCAGCACCCGGTGGATGAAAAGGTCCGGATAGCGCCGGATGGGCGAGGTGAAATGGGTGTAATACTCAGAGGCGAGGCCGAAATGCCCGGAGCGCTCGGGTGCGTAACGCGCCTGTTTCATCGACCGCAGCATGACTGCGTTTATTAAACGCTCCTCCCGCCTGCCGCAAGCGGCGTCCAGAACCGCCTGGAACGCCGCCGGCTCGAGCCGGGTGAGCCCCTTTGTATTGTAGCCGAAGCCGGCCAAAAGCTGTGCCAGCGCCGCCACCTTTTCCTCATCCGGCTTCGGGTGAACCCGGTAGATAAACGGCAGCCCCAAAGCCGCCGCATGTCTCGCCACCGTTTCATTCGCTATCAGCATAAACTCTTCGATGATCTGCTCGGCAACCGTCCTTGCCGCCCGGAAAACCGCCACCGGCCTGCCCGCGTCATCGAGTTCCACCTTTGTTTCCGGCAGGTTGAAGTTGATCGCACCGTTTCTCAGGCGGCGCCGTCGCAGCACAAGACAGAGATCCCGCATCCGCGCAAGCATCTCTGAAAGATGGCGGTACTGCCCGGTGAACTCCGGATCGCCTTCGAGCATGCGGTATACCGCTGTGTAAGTCATTCTTTCCCGTGAACGAATCACTGAAGGAACAAGCTCGTATTCCCTAACGCCTCCCTCGGGGCCGACCGTCATCAGCACCGAAAGAGTCAAGCGGTCCTCACCTGGATTCAGGCTGCAGATACCGCTTGAGAGCCGCGGGGGGAGCATCGGCACCACCCGGCCGGGAAGGTAGACGCTCGTGCCCCGTTTCAACGCCTCCCGGTCAAGTGCGCCTCCCTCCTGGACGTAATGCTCCACGTCGGCGATATGCACCCCGAGCATATACATCCCGTCCGGAAGCACGCTCAGGCTGACCGCGTCGTCTAAGTCCTTCGCGTCTTCCCCGTCGATGGTGATCACAAGCCAATCCCGCAGGTCGCGCCGTCCCCGCAAGTCTGCCCCGGTGATCGCCGCCGGAATGTTTTCGGCTTCCCGGAGGACCTTCATGCCAAAATCGTCCGGCAGGTCATAGCGCCGGCACAGCACGAGCATATCCATGCCGGGCGCCCCTGCTTGTCCGAGGACCTCCACCACCCGGCCTTCAGGCAGGGTTCTGGGCGTAGGGTAGGCGGTGAGTTCCACCACCACCTTGTCCCCGTTCCTTGCCGCCGTAAGCCGCCCCCGGGGAACAACTATGCCGGATCCCAAACGGGGGTCGTCCGGAACGACTACCGAGAAGCGGCGTTTTTTGTGGAGCGTGCCGACCAAACGGCTGTTCCCGCGCTTCAGGACACGCACCACCTCACCCTCGCGCGTCTTCCCCCTCCCGTCGGGCAGCAGCCGCACCGCCACCCGGTCGTTGTGCATCGCCCCGTTGAGGTTCCCGCTGCCGATAAAAACCTCGTCCGCTCCTTCATTGTCCGGAACCAAGAAGGCGTACCCCTTCGCGTGGCCCTGCACCCGGCCGACAAAGAGGTTGAACTGCTCGGGCAGACCGAAACGCGCCGCCCGAGTCTGGTAGATAAGGCCTTTCTCCTCCATTCCGCGCAGCAGTTTCTTAAAAGCATTCATTCCTTTTCCGCCGGGAAGAAAGACGCGGCCGAGCTCCGCTACGGTCAGCGGACGGTACGCCTTTCGCCGCATATAGTCCAAAACTTCCTGTTCAGAGACCATCGTTTCTTTCACTCCACGCAAACCACATATTCTCGTTCGGTTGAAACCAATTTTAAATCAGCCGGCGACGCTTGGCAAAAGAAAAAGCCGCCACCACGGCTTCCCGTTTTACTCAAGTCGCCCTTCAGCTATGGAACAGTTCAGAATTAGACCGAAGCCATCTTAACGGCCCGCTTCACCCGGCGAACAGGGATACTCGCTACAAGGGCCACCGCGTTGTCAGACGTATCGAGCGTTACTTCAAGTCCTTTCTCATCGATCTCCATGTATCTCGAGATCGTCCGCACGAGGTCATCCTTCAGCAGTTGCAGCAGTTCCGGCGAAATGTTGGCCCTGTCGTGCACCAAGACCAGCCGCAGCCGCTCCTTTGCCAGGTCTTTGCTCCCCCCGCAGTGCCGCTTTAGAAGCCGCGTCAAGAAGTCTAACAAGACTCTTCCCCCTCTCTTCCGCTAACCCAATCCAACCATTCTGCGCAACCGCAAAAAAAAGTTCCCGTTCCGCTCCAAGTCCATGAGCGGAACAGGCTCCCCTAAGATCCGCCGGGTGATATTCCGGAAGGCTTCTCCTGATAGCGAGCGCTCATCCTGAATCACAGGGTCGCCCTTGTTGGTGGTCACGATTATCTTTTCATCCTCCGGAATTACTCCCAAAAGATCTACCGCCAAAATGTCTATTATGTCTTCGATGTTCATCATGTTCCCCTGGCGGACCATCTTCGGGCGCAGCCGGTTGATGACCAGTTTCGGTTCCCGCAGCTCCGCGGCTTCCAACAGGCCGATCACCCTGTCGGCGTCGCGGACCGCGGAGACCTCCGGCGTGGTGATCACAATCGCCTTCTCCGCCCCGGCAACCGCATTCCTAAACCCTTGTTCAATTCCCGCCGGACAGTCAATGATCACATAATCAAACTCTTCGCTGAGCTGCAGGCATATCTCCCTCATCTGCTCCGGCTTGACCGCGGTCTTGTCCTTTGTCTGGGCAGCGGGCAAGAGGTGCAGACCTTCGAAGCGTTTATCCTTGATCAGCGCCTGCTTTAGTCGGCAGTGGCCGTGTGCCACGTCGACCAGATCATAAACGATACGGTTTTCCAAGCCTAAAACCACATCGAGGTTGCGGAGGCCGATGTCAGCGTCTACCAGCGCCGCCTTATACCCGCGCAGGGCCAGTCCCGCGCCGATATTCGCCGCGGCCGTGGTCTTGCCAACGCCTCCCTTGCCGGAAGTAATTACTATAATCTCTCCCATTCTTCGTCCTCCCCACGTTTAATTTACCTCAGAAGACGCCTTAAACCGCGTCTGGCGTACTCTCACTTCTCACTGTCCGATTCTGCCTCCAGGTCATAGGGTACCAAAGCTCTCGCAACAGTTCCCTGGCGTTCCCCCGCACCGGAAAAAGCCCCAATACTGATCACGCCGTCCCTTACCCGCGCTACCTCCGGTTGTCCGGCCGGTACCATTCCCGCCGGCGGCCGCGAAACGTGCTCGGCGATTCGGAGCTGTGTCGGCTCAAGCCGGAAAGCAATAACCACAGCGGCTTCGTCACCGCCAGCCCCGGCATGCACCGTTCCCCTCAGCGCTCCGACAACAATAACATCACCCGTAGCCGCAACCTGAGCCCCGGGATTGACATCACCTAAGACGACCACATTCCCGGGGTAAAAAATGCTCTGTCCCGACCGCAATGTCCGCTGGATCAAAACCGTCTGGTTTTCTTCCGCGCCCCTCACCCGGGGATCGGCCCTTACCTGACCGGGGTCCGTCGCCATAGTTATCCCTCCCTTTCCCCCCTTCCCTATTCGCCGTATTCAAACCAAATCCTGCTAATCCCTCCTAAAAAAACCGCTGATTTAAAGGCTTTTTTTTTCGGTTTTTCTGACAAAATCATTTATTGGATCCGCAGCGGCAACCCGAAGTACGCCGCCAAGATATCCCGTGCCACCGGTGCCGCTGCCGAACCGCCGTGCCCTGCGTTTTCCACAACGACCGATACAGCCACCTCCGGTTTATCGACCGGCGCGTATGCGATGAAAAGGGCATGGGTTGCCTCCTGTCCGGCAATCTCGGCCGAACCCGTTTTTGCCGCCACCGGCACTTCAAAGTCGTGAAAGGCGCCGTACGCGGTACCGCCCGGCTTGGTGACCAAAGCCATCCCCTGCTGGATCACCTTCAGCGTCTCCGGCTTTACATTTACCTGCCGCACAACCTCGGGCTTGAACTCCGCCACGGTCTCCCCCTTGGGACCCACCACCTTTTTTACCAGACGCTCCCGGTAGATGGTGCCGTCACCGGCTATGGCCGCCGCGTAGTTGGCCAACTGAAGCGGCGTATAAAGATTGTAGCCCTGGCCGGTGGCCGTGTTCAGGGTATCGTAAGACCGCCACGAGAGGTCCCAGGCATAGCGGTCATATTCCGCTTGGATGAGCGCCTTCTTCCTTGCTTTTTCCTTCGCCAACCTTTTCTTTTCCGCGGGGTCGGCGGTTTCCTCTAAGCGCTTCTCGTACTCCTTTTCGAGGGCCGCGAACTTGGGGCCGAAAACGGAATCGAGCTGGGCCTTTACCTTCTTGTATTTGTACTCGGGCGTCGGGACGACTCCCGCCGCCTCCCCCGGCAGACCAAGGCCCGTTCTCTCCCCGAGACCGAAATCCCTTGCCACCCGGGCAATCTCGTCGATTCCCGTCATGTTGCCGATCGTCCAGAAATAAACGTTGCAAGAAACCTTGATCGCCTTCAACAAGTCAACGCGCCCGTGACCTCCAGGGAGCCAATCATTCCAGGTCCTGCCTAAAACGAAATAGCCGGGGCAGTTTATGGTAAACTCGGGGGTGATTTTCCCGGCCTCGAGCGCGGCAATCGCCGTTACCATTTTGAAGGTTGAACCCGGTGTATAGGCGTTGAGCGCCCGGTTCAGAAAAGGCTTGTCCGGGGCCCCGAAGATCCGCTTCACCTCCTGCGGGTTCAGATCCCTGGTGAAAACCGCCGGGTCATAAGCCGGAAAGCTGGCCATCGCCAAAATCTCGCCGGTTTTGACCTCCTTAACCACCACCGCCCCGCCCGGAGCCGGATGCCCCTTTTTGCGTGCGTCCTCAATCGCCCGCTTGAGCCCCTCTTCGCTCACCCGCTGCAGATCCAAGTCTATAGTAAGAACCAGGTCGGCCCCGGCCACGGGGGGCTTCACGCCGAGGTCCCGGACCGCCCGCCCCGTCGCATCCACCTCTAAGTACCGGGCGCCGTCCTCACCGCGCAGGTATCGCTCAAAAAGATACTCCACGCCGTTTTGTCCGAACGGATCGCCGGGCTTGTATCCTTCCTCCTTATGCTTCTTAAGCTGCTCCGGCTTGATCTCCTGCACATATCCTAAGACGTGGGCCAGCAGCGTACCGTGCGGGTAATAACGCACCGGTGTGATGTCCACCAGCACTCCCGGGAAATCCTCCCCGTGCTCCTGAATGAAGGTAACGACCTTGAGCGGAACGTCGGTCGCCACCCGCACAGGCTCGTACGGCAGCGACTGCTCCGCGAGCCTCTGCTGGATCTCGGTTTCTTCCTTGCCTAAGAGCGCAGCCAGTCTCTTAATGACCTCCGGCGGCATCGGCTTTCCCAAATTAGCTAACGAAACGGTATAGACCGGGCGGTTACCGACGATTTTACGACCCTCACGGTCAAATATCTCCCCGCGAGGCGCTCTGATCGTCATCAGCCGGAGCCTGTTCTCCCGCGCCAGCACCTCAAACTGCTCGGTCCGAAAAATCTGCAGCTCGGCGAGACGAAAATACAACACCAAGAAAATGACCGTGATTACGGCCAATAAGACCCTTGCCTTCTTTTCGACGGCCTTCTTCTCCAAAATCAGTAACGTTCCTCCCGCAAGAAGCCGTAGAAGGTTGCCCGGTGAAAAGAGCGGTAAAACAGCAGGCTCAAAAGCGCGTTATAGACGGCAACAGGCAGCAAGACGCGCAAAAAAGCGTCGGAAGGCGCAACAAAAACCCCCAAGGTTAAGAGCAGAAGGTAGACCACGCCTCCCGATATAAAGCTAACAGCCCATACCACCGCCGCCGCCGTGACTACGCTCTCCTTGTATACCCGAAACTCAACCAGGCCGGCAAGGCAGCCCGCAACAAGCTTGCTGAGAGCGTTGAGGCCGATGTAGTGCCCGCAGGCGAAGTCCTCTAACGATCCTGCAACAAAGCCCCATAAGGCCCCTTCCCGCGGGCCTTTTAAGATGCCGTTGAAAATGACTATCAGCAGCACCAGATCGGGCTTTACCCCCGCCACCCGGAGGAAGTTTAGCACCGTCTGCTCCAAGAGAAGCGCAACCGTGATTAGTAAGAGCAGGGCGAACGTCCGCACGTCTTAATCCTCATTCTAACCGGTCAAGAATTCAGAAGTCAGGAGTCAGAATTCAGAATAGTCTTTGTAGGAATTCGGCTCAGCGGTACAAGGTTAAGTCGTTGAGTTGTTAAGTAGGGAAAGCCCATAGTATAAAATCAAGCGGTTAAGTCAGTAACTCTCGACACTCAACTACTCAACTACTAACCATTTAACTCCTCTTCTGACTCCTGTCTCCTGGCTCCTGACTTCTCACCCCGAATCACTGCCTAAAAGCACAAGCACCTCTTCCAACCGGTTAAGGTCCACCGCCGGCTTCAGGTACACAATCTTGAACATACCGCTCTCTTGCTCTTCGACCTTGGTTACCGTACCGACCGGTATGCCGGGCGGGAAGAGATCGCTCAGGCTCGACGTCGTCACCAAAAACCCTTGCCGCACCGGCTCATCCTTAACCACGTACTCCATCTTCAGCCTTTCAGACCCCGCAAGCGTTCCACGCACTATCCCGGGCACCTGCGTTTCATAAACGGCGCTCCCCACCGCGCTGCGGGGATCCGTGATCAGGAGCACCTCGGCTGTGCGGCCGCTTACCGTCAAGACCCTCCCCACCACTCCCGCAGGGGTGATTACCGCCGCCCCGCGCGTCACGCCATCCTTCTTGCCGCGGTTTATGACAACCGTCCCGAACCAGTTAGTAGGATTGCGACTGATGACCGCAGCGATTATAGAGGGTTCGGTACTGGCGGTCTTATACGCCAACAGCGCCTTCAGCCGCTTGTTTTCATTCGCTACCGCTCTTAACCGCCTGATTTCACCTTCCAGCCCCGCTATCTTTTCTTCAAGCGCCCGGACACGGCCGGTATCCCTGCCCAAAGAAAAAATAAAGGCCGCCCCCGAATTTGCCGCCTGGCTGGTCCGCCATACGGCGTGTTGAACGGGAGCTGCCACATCCCTGACCCACGCCCCGAAAATATTAAGGTCGGCTGCCCGCTCGGGCCCGGTCAGATGAATCCCTCCCACCATTACCATGATTAGTGCCAGGATCAACAAAGCCCTCTTTAGTAGGTGCCAAGAAGGCCGCATCATACCACCTTCCGCGGCTGCAGCACCACCCGGCGCAAAACCTCTATGTGATCAAGGACATATCCGGTTCCGGAGGCCACTGCCTGAAGCGGCTCCTCTGCCAAAGTCACCGGCATCCCCGTCTGCTCGCTGACCAGGCGGTCAAGCCCCCTGAGCAATGCCCCGCCGCCGGCCATGATAATCCCGCGGTCCATGATATCAGCGGCCAATTCCGGCGGCGTCCGTTCAAGCGTGGCCTTAATCGCCTCAAGGATCGCCGACACCGGCTCGGAAAGCGCATGGTGGATCTCCTCCGCAGTAACCTTTACGGTTTTAGGCAGGCCGGTCACCAAGTCCCGGCCGCGCACGTCCTCACTTCCCAAACCCTCCGGTTTATAAGCAGAGCCGATGTCGATCTTGATCTGCTCCGCGGTACGCTCCCCGATCATCAGGTTATACGTTCTCTTGATGTATTGGATTATCGCCTCATCCATTTCGTCGCCAGCGATGCGGATAGAGCAGCTGGTCACTATCCCGCCGAGGGAGATGACCGCCACCTCGGTGGTTCCGCCCCCGATATCCACGATCATGTTTCCGGTCGGCTCGTGAACGGGGAGACCGGCACCGATCGCTGCGGCCATCGGCTCCTCGATAAGGTAGACCTCGCGCGCCCCGGCCTGCAGCGCCGCCTCCCGCACCGCTCTTTCTTCCACGGTCGTCACCCCTGTAGGGGCACCGATGACCACCCGCGGCCGGAAGAAAAAATGGCGGCCCCGCAGCGCTTTATGGATAAAGTATCTGATCATCGCCTGTGTGGTGTCGAAATCGGCGATCACCCCGTCTTTGAGCGGTCTTATCGCCACAATATTTCCGGGCGTGCGTCCGATCATCTGCTTCGCGTCCTCACCCACCGCCAATATCTCTCCTGTATCCTTTTGAATGGCTACCACCGACGGCTCCCGGAAGACAATGCCGCGCCCCTTTACATATACAAGGCTGTTGGCCGTACCCAAGTCAATTCCCAAGTCCCTGGCAAAAATGCCAAAATGTAACACTCTTTGGCTCCTTCCACAGCTTAAATTCGAAATCCGAAATCATCCGAATTCCCAAATTGAAAGCTACATCATTTTTTCTGCCTTAAGGCTCACGTACCTATTATCTCCAATAATTAAATGGTCTAAGATTTCAATCCCCACAAGCCCGCCGGCCTGAATCAGCCGCTGTGTCAGCGCCACGTCCTCCCGGCTTGGGGTCGGGTCCCCGCTCGGGTGATTGTGCACCAAGATAACCGCCGCCGCACTGCGCCGGATGGCGTTCTTGAAGACCTCCCGCGGCTGCACCCCGGAAGTGTTGAGCGCCCCCACGGCCACCGTTTCAACCTGGATCACCCGGTTTTTGGTATCAAGCAGAATCACGCGGAACTCCTCCCTGTCGAGGCGGCGCATCCTGCCCATCACCAGGCGCGCGGCGTCTTCAGGGGTGTTTACCGCTGGCCGCTGGACCGAGCCTTCCCCCACCCGCCGGCCGAGTTCCAGCGCCGCCGCCACCTGCGCGGCCTTTGCTGGGCCCATCCCCTTTATCACACTCAGCTCCTCCAGCGCCGTTTGGCTTATCCCTGCAAGGCCGCCGAACGCTCCCAAAAGATACCGCGCCAGGTCCAGCGCCGAGCCCTCTTTCGAACCGGTCCGCAGGATGATCGCCAAAAGCTCCGTCTCGCTGAGCGCCTCCGGGCCGTCCCGCCACAGCCGCTCCCGCGGCCGGGCGGCTTCCGGCAGGTCGCGCATCGCCACCCGGTAAACCGCCGCAGCCTCTTTATTTTTGTCGTCCTTCATCCTTCATCCTTCATCCTTTTGCGCCCCGCACACCAGAAGCAGGTTCAAACCAAAACCCTTGAGCATCTCGCACAAAAGGCTCAGGGGTAATCCTACCACGTTAAGGTAACACCCCTCGATCCGCCGGATAAATACCGCCCCCAGGCCCTGGGCGGCATAAGCACCAGCCTTGTCGAGCGGCTCGCCGGTGGCGACGTAGGCCGCAATCTCCTCCTCACTGAGCGGGGCAAAACAGACACGCGTTGCTGCATGCGCTACCGCAGTCTTTCCCTCCGGTACCGCCGTCACCGCTACCCCGGTGAAGACCGTATGGCAGTCACCCTGCAGCCGCCGGAGCATCTCGCAGGCGCTGCCGGGACCAGGCGGTTTCCCTAAGGTCTTCCCCTGGTGTACAACGATGGTGTCCGCACCGATGACGAGAGCCGCTTCTTCCAGACGCTCAGCTACGGCCCGCGCCTTCCGGGCCGCAACAATCTCCACCGCTTTCTCCGGTTCGACTGCGGGAAGCGTCTCGTCGACCGGAACACTTAGAACCGAAAAATCAAGGCCCAGGCTCGCCAGTAGCGCGTACCGCCGGGGCGATGTGGAGGCCAAGTAAATCCTTCTGTTCATAGCCGGCGGTATGCAAGGTACCCCGCTATCACGCCCAAGACCGTAAGGGGCCCGATAACCAGTGAAAAACCGAACGTGACGCTGCAGAACTGCAAATCCAGCATCGCCGGCCCAAAGCCTATTCGCGAAGCAGCCTTCAACACCGGAAAAAACGCGGCAAGCCACTCGCCGAGCGCGCTGCCTGCAATCCCCCCGGCCAGGAGAAGCGCCGCTAACAGCCAGGGGTTTCCGGGGGAAGCCCTGTAACCCTTAACCAATGAGAATTCCTCCTGCGGTACAAAAAAGCTGCTCTCCTCAAGTTTATCTTAAAGCCCCGCAGTTGACAAGCCGCCACAGCCGCCCAGGGGGATTTTCGTATTTCTCCCACAAATACCAGATATTTCTGTTTAGGTCATTACTTGCATTTTTCAATTTGCACTTTGCATTTTGCATTGAGCCCAGCACCCAACTCTATGACGAACCTGTGCTTAAGCAAACAGTTGCCGGCCTATTGTATCCCTTTACGCCGAGTTGAGTGCTGGGTCTCTAAGGGCGGAGTTCCGGTGGCAGGAGCAGCCCCTCCACCGCCTTGTAGACCGGCCGCACCACCGTCTCGATCCCCTTCATTACGTTCGGCAGCGGGAGGTCGAGGATCTGCCCGGCGGCTAAGACAAACCCCAAGATGCAAACGGCAATGAAGGTGTAAAACTCCCGGCGCATGTTGTGCTTGAGCATCCTGGGCACCTCAAAGTAGCTCACCACCGCGTAAAAGAGAACCACCAAGAACACGTAGACCAAATTCCTTACTCCTTAAACCGGCCGCTAAGACTTTACCAGTTCCATTAAGATCGGCCTCGTCCGCATCTGCGTGCGCCTGATCTTGGCCTCGGCTGCCACCCTTACCTCCACCACAGGGAAGAACTCCTCCGACCAGGCGTCCTTCATTATCCGCCACTCCCGGGGGTACCGCCGGCGGAAGGCCGCACCGAAACCGAAGGGGTCGCTCCGGTACTCCTGGGCGCGCCGCACCGCACTCATTACTTCAGCTTCAATCGCCTTGGCTTTTAGCTTTTCGAGCTTCTGTAATACCCCTGGCCTACTGATATCAATGGGGCATTCGGCGTGAACCAAGTTCCCCTCCTCCCGAATCTTTATTGTGACCTTGAGCCGCCCGCCGTCTGTGATCTCCGGCATCATCCGGGCTTCCGACCGCACAATCTCCAGCGAAACCTTCTCCTTGCCAGACGGACAGGGTACCGCGAGCGCCCCCCTTGGACCTCCCCTTTGGCCCACAGGAGGCCCCGCGTCTCCCGCTCGTTCAAGAAACCGGCAAGCTTATCTTTGCGGAAAAGCGCCGTTTCCGCGATCCTCATGTGGAGCGGGGGCTCCGGTGCCAAGGGGGTAAGCTTGTGCGGTTTCAGCACGTGCGTTTTGCTCTTCCCTAATCTGATCACCGGGCAGTGCGCCTCCTGCCCCTCGGTTTCCATGAACCTCAGAAACTCCCCAAGGCGCACCTCCGGGTAACGGTTCGCTAAGTGCTGCCGGCGGATGATCCCATCAATCCGCAGCGCGGGCACCGGCTGCAGCGTGCCGGGCACCTCCAGCACCTCCTCCACCTTCCCCTTTACCAGCACCACGTGCGCAAGCTTCCTTATCTCGACGCCCCGGTCAAAAAAGCCGATGATCTCGCTGATCCCTTCTTTCGCCAATCTCTCGGTCAAGAGAATCTCCCGGTCCTGGGCAAAAAAGAGCCTCTTGGGCATGCCCAACGTAAGCCGCCTGAAGGCCTCAAAGACGGTCCGCCCGGTTGCGCTGTAGTTGCGGTATGTTTTCGCCGGAATACTGGCCCCCTGCGTTGGCGC
This sequence comes from Desulfotomaculum sp., assembly GCA_012961725.1. GTDB lineage: Bacteria > Bacillota > Desulfotomaculia > Desulfotomaculales > Ammonificaceae > DTYU01. Next base: position 4,647 of record DTYU01000061.1, on the reverse strand, counting down.
CGCCCGGGGGCCGCCGCCCAAAGCCCGCGGGTTGATCACCTGTACCAAGAGTTTGACCCTCCCGCCGGGAGCGGTATCGACCGCTGTAGCCGTTACGAAAGCTAAGTCCTCAACCTCCCGCAAGTCCCAGCAGCCGGCCGCAAAAACCACTACCAGCAGCATCAATACCATGACCATTACCCGCTGCACCTCATTCACCCCCTCGATCAGTTCGAAGTTCATAGTTCGAAGTTCGAAGTTAGGGTAAGACAAACCTTGGTTTTAAACTCAGCGCGAACTTCACGGTTCACAGTCAACCTGTGGGGCTATTTGCAGCCTGCTGTTGCCCTAAACTTAAGCCTTGAACGGTGAACCCCGAACCTCGAACCCCCAACCTCGAACCTTGAACTTTGAACCTTGAACCTGGAACCTCGAACCTCAAACCGTTAGCCTTTTTCTTCCGGCGGCGGCCCGGGTTTGGGCACCGCCTGCCGGTACCAGTCCCGCTTCGCGGTTTCCGGGCGGGTGCGCATCGCCCAGAGCGGCGTTCGCCAAAACACGTCTTTAAGCTCGCTGAACTTCGTCGGGGCGAGCGGAGCAAGGTACGGTATCCCGAAGGACCTCATTCCTGCCAGGTGAATGAGGATCGCCAAAAGGCCGGCGGTCAGGCCGAAAAGCCCCAGTGTTCCGGCTAAAAGAATCATCGGGAACCGCAAAAGCCGCATTGGGATGGCGAGTTCGTACGCAGGGGTTGCAAAAGACGCAATGCCGGCCCCAGCCACCACGATCACCATCAGGGGTGAGACCGCGCCCGCCATGACCGCCGCCTCGCCGATCACCAGTGCCCCGACGATCGAGACCGCTTGGCCGACGGGCCGCGGGAGCCTGACCCCGGCCTCCCGCAAAAGCTCGAAGACCGCTTCCATCACCAGCGCCTCCATCACCGCCGGCAGCGGCACCCCCTCCCGGGCTGCCGCCACGGAGAGGAGTAGCTTGAAGGGGATCATCTCCTGATGGAAGGTGGTGATGGCGACATAGAGGGGTGAGGCCAATACTGAGGCGAGAAAAGCTAAGTACCGCAGCCAGCGGATCGCCGTGCTGATCCCTGCAGGATGATAGAAGTCCTCGGGCGACTGCAGCAGAGAGGCCAGCGTGACCGGTAGAATGACCGCAAACGGCGTGGTGTCGGTGATCAGCACCACCCTCCCTTCCGCCAAAGCGGCGGCCGCCCGGTCCGGCCGCTCGGTGGTGATCACCTGCGGGAAGAGAGAGAGGGGGTAGTCAACAATCATCTCTTCTATGGTGTTAGACTCCAAAACCGCGTCCGTGTCGATCCGCTTTACCCGCTCCCGCACCTCCCGCACCAACTCTGGCGCCGCCAGGCCCTTGATATAACCCAAAACTACTGCCGACTGGGTCAGTCGTCCTAAGACAAACTTTTCCATTACAAGGTTCGGGGTCTTAATCCGCCGGCGGATCAGCATCACGTTCTGCTCGATGTTCTCCACAAAGGCGTCCCGGGGGCCGCGTACCACACCTTCGGTCTCCGCTTCGCTGATCGCCCGGCCCTCGCACCCGCGCACATCGAGCCCGAGCGCACGGCTCTCCCCCGGAAGAAAAAGCGCCGCTTTCCCGGCAAGTAATGCGGCCACCACCTGCCAGAAGTCGGCAAGCTCCTCTGTCTCCGCCACCGTCACAACCTGCTCTCTCACAGGGGCCAGCGAGACCGGGAGGTCGGGAGGATATTCAAGCATCAGGCTCTTCAGGATGTGACTGTTCAACTGCACCCGCTCGACCAGCGCCGAGGCGTAAGCAAGCGCCGCCGGCACCTGCTGCGGCCCCACCGCAAACTCGCGGAGCACAAAGTCGGTGTTCCGGGCCATTATTTCTTTTATAAGCCGTATGTTCGCCGTTAGATCAGGCGAAACCGGCATCCTCTTTAGTTCCGCGGGCTCCCAGACCTTATCCGGCACCCCCGGCGCCGGCTCCGGGGGCACAGTGGGTTGTTTGCCCGGCCATTTAGGCTTCTTGGACTGTACCAGCAGGTCCTTAAGCTTTTTTGCCAGCCGTCGGCGCAAGACACCCACCTCCTTCCGTGCCGGGGGGCACACAGCTTGCTGAGTGCCCCCTTTATCTCTTCCCCCGTATCCCCCGCGCCACTGCCACCAAGAGAAGCAGTGCTGGTAAGATCATAAAGGGCAAAAACAAAAACGGGGCGCTAACCTCACCCAAGGAGGTAAAGAGATCGATCACACTCTCCCAGCCCTGGATCGAAAGTGCCACTAAGAAGGCCCCCGCTGGGAAGATAAGCGGGCGGTAGCTCCGGAGCCCCAGCCACTGTCCCAAGCCTAACAACCCTGCGTGCATCACGATGCCCAACTTCCAGAGCAGCCCGCCGATCCAGATGCCCATAATGATCGGGTCCTGCCGCTCAAGCACCGGCAAGGTTACCAGATGTATCCGCCGGTAAAGGGTGAGGTAGGGGAACAGGTACCGGGAAACGCTCTCCGCCCCGAGCGTACCAATAATCGGAACGGCCACCAGCATCATAAAACCGAAGAGGATAAAAACCGCTAACAGGCCGTTGCGCAACGCCCGGTGCTTATCACTCATGAACGGTAAGACCATCAAGATGAGCGCCGCCCCCACGCAGCACCCCGCTGGCGCGATCGCCTCCGCTATCACCGGACCGATGCCATGCTCCAAAAGCGGCAGAAAGCGACCGATCTCGATATCTTTGAGGAGAAGCGCCAAGATGATGAAAAAGGATATGCCGAAGACTCCCCAGAGCGTAATCAGCCGGCACAAAACCTCAAGATCCAGATAGACTACATAACAGGCAAGCAAGGTGAGAATGCCGAGGAAAACGATGATGGGCGTCTCCGGGAAGAAGGCCGTGGTCATCAACTCCCCGAACGACCGCAGGACGATAGCGCCGATGAGAAAAAAGGTGAAGATGTATAAAAAACCGACCGCCTTGCCGAAAAACTTCCCAAGGAGCCGGGGGGTGTACTGGATCACCGTCTCTTCCGGAAACCGCAGCGCCAACTTCGCCGCCGTAAAGACCGCCGCAAAGCCGATAAGAGTCGCCACGAAAACGGAAAGCCAGAGGTCCTGGCGCGCCCTCATCGTGGCAATGGCAGGCACGAAAAGGATGATCGTCGGCAGCCCGAAGGTCACCTGGTAGAGCATCACCTGAAAGGCCGAAACCATTCCTTCCTCGCGCACGTTTACCACCCGTTCTATATTCTTTCTCTAAATGAAGAAATTATATCGTGCCCACGAAACTACCAATACCATTGCACTGCCTCCTTGCCTCCTTGTTTTCTGTCTTCTGACTTCTGACAAAAAACGCATCTCATTACCCTGTACAAGTAATAATAATGACAAACCCTAGGATTTTAGTGGAGGCAGGATTAAGTTCATGCAGAATACAGTCTATACCGGCGTCATCGCGGGAACGCTGGGCGGGGCGGCCAAGCTTGCCGTGAACCTCCTTTTCTATCTGGCGGGCATAGCCAAAATAACCACCGTGCACTCTGCCGCGGCGGCTCTGCTCCCCAAAGGCACGGCGCTCGGCACCCCTCCATCGCTCGCGACGGGCCTGGCGGTAGAGTGGCTGGTAGCCGTGCTATTAGGCATCATCGCCGTTTACCTCCTCCGTCTCACCGGGCGGGACCTTCTCTGGCTCAAGGGCATCGTCTACGGGGGACTGACCTGGGTATTCGGGTACGGCTACTTAGCAACGCTTTTGGTACCGGAACCGCTCCTACGGCCCGATTTGGCCACCAGCGCCGCCATGCTCGCAGCCCACTTAGCCTTCGGCCTGACCGCGCTCTTCGTGGCGGGCCGTTATCAAATAGAGGCGGTATAGTGCGCCCGCAAATCCTGTGGCTCACCGCTAATAGCTGCGCGGGGGGTATAATCTCGCTGCTCAACTCGCTGCACCCGGACCACCGCCAGATTACAGAAGAGTATTTCGACTTCCCCTACGAAGGTTTCACCATGGCCGCTGAAGGGAATCTCGCCATGCAGCCGCTCGAAGAAGCCCTGCAGGGTCCCGCGGACGCTTACATCCTCGTTGTCGAAGGCAGCATCCCGGTGGCGGCGGAAGGTTTCTATTGCGTAATGGGTTACCGCAACGGCAAACCCTGGACGGCGCTTGAAGCGGTAAAGGAACTCGCTGCAAAAGCCAGATTCATAGTGGCCGCAGGGACCTGCGCCGCCTTCGGCGGTCCGTCCGCCGCCGAGCCTAACCCCACCGGCGCCAGACCGGTGAGCGCGGTCATCCCGCAGAAGGCCATCAATGTACCCGGCTGCCCGGTCCACCCGGACTGGATCGCAGGAACGCTTTTCCACCTGGCGGAATACGGTGAGCCGGAACTCGACGCCCATAACCGCCCGCTTCTTTTTTACGGCGAGACGGTGCACGACCGCTGCGAGCGGCGCCACTGCTTTGAAAGCGGCATCTTTGCCCAGAAACCCGGTGAGCCTTGGTGCATGTACAAGATCGGCTGCAAGGGCCCGGTAACCCATGCGGACTGCCCCGTCCGCCACTGGTGCGGCGAGCACACAAACTGGCCGGTGGGAGCAAACACCCCATGCATCGGCTGCACGAGCCCGCAATTCCCGGACGGCACGGCGCCTTTTTTTGAACATCTCCCAGAT
>DTYU01000060.1 GCA_012961725.1 Desulfotomaculum sp. | reverse complement strand
ATGATGAAGATACGGCACAGCGTTACAGGGAAATCCTTCTTAGTGCCCGTAACCTAAAAACTATGGCACTCTCCCCGAAAATTGCCGAAAAAGCAGCAAAGCTCCGGGCAACTTATTACCTGCGGACTCCAGATGCCATCCAGGTATCAACCGCTATCTGTGGCGGAGCTTCCTTTTTCCTGACGAATGACGCTCGGCTCGCCCCGCTTTCGGAACTGCAGGTGTTAGTGTTGGACACCCTTTTGGGGAACGGTTCCTTTGACACGGCACAGAGAAAGGATCGGGGCGAGTGAAGGTCACCATCATTTACGATAACGAAGCGAAACTGCCGGGGTTGAAGGCCGACTGGCGTTTTTCTTGTCTCATAGAATCCCGGGATGCGCCAAAAACTCTGTTTGATACCGGGGCCTCAGGTGCCATACTGCTCCATAACATGAGAGAACTGGGGCTTGACCCGAGTGCGATCGACATCGTAGTGATTTCACACCCCCATGCCGACCACACCGGCGGCCTCCGAGATAAAAACTCGTGGTCGGATGGGCGTAGGAACCTGTCAACCACGGGCAGAGGAACTACTCGCTTCACCCGGAAGGCCTTGAGGGGTGTTTCCTGAGGAGGGCGTGTGCGCCGCAGGATTCACTATGATATACTATTGAGTGGCGTCTTCGCCGACCTTGACCGCCGGGAGGCAGATCAATGGGAGTAGCCGAGTCTTACCGCGGACCTTCTGGAGCAATCCTACCGGGCCTCGGCGTAGAGCTTGGAAGTGCCTTGAGTAGGCTACGGGAGCTGTTTCGGCAGAACGGCGCGGCCCTTGCTTATCTCTTCGGTTCTCACGCCCTCGACGAAGCCGAGGCCTCTTCAGACATTGACATTGCGATCCTACTTGACCAAACCCCGGAAGGGCTTTATGCGGCTTACCGCCGCATTATGCTTGGCCTCCAGGAGGCCTTACAGACCGAACGCTTCGACCTCGTATTGCTAAACGACGCTCCCCCTACCCTGCAGTTTGAGGTCGTCTGCCATGGCCGCCCTATTTACTCCCGCAATGAGCAGGTACTGAATGACTTTGAGATGAGTGCGATCCGCAAGTTCCAAGATACAGCCCACCTGAGGGCAGTGCAAAATGAGTACCTCAAGCAGAGGGCAAGGGAATGGTATTCAAGCAAGAGACCGTAACAGAGCGTTTGAAAAAATTCGAAGAGGTCCTCGGCAAACTAAGGGAGAAGGCAGGAACAACCCTGGAGGAGTACCGAGAGGACACAGACACCCAATGGATCATCGAAAGGGGTCTTGAATTGGCCTCTTCAATGATTTTCGACATCGGCAATCACATCCTGGCCGGGGCATATCAAACCCCCGTGGGGGAATACGAAAAGATCTTAGAGAAGCTCCACGCCAAGCGGGTAATTGGCAATTCCCTATACGAAGAACTCAGGGGCTTGGGAGGATTTCGCAATGTTCTCGTCCACGGCTATCTTAGCCTGAATATGGAACTGGTATTCCGGCATTACCAGAAGGCTTTGACCTCCTTCCCCAAGTTTATCGCTGAGGTAGAGCAATGGCTCGAAGAGCGCGGTGACCGGTAGTCCTTGATTCATCCGCCGCTGTGATCTTGGTAACTAAGGCGCAAAGCCCCCACCAGAACCGGTCGATTCAACACCCCGGAAGGGATTGCGAAGAAACAAGCAAAAGTGTTCGCTGCCTTGCGCAGGATGGATATGTTACAATCTCGCTGGAAAAATCGTCACCCGAGTTTCTAAAATGCATCCCGGCAGGTTCATGGGGAGGATGCATAATGAAGGGACAGGTTGAACTTTATCTAAAGCGGGCGGAGAAGTCCGAGGAAAACGCCGCGCGTGCCTTTGAAGACGCAGAGTATGACTCGGCGATAGTCCACCTGGAGGTGGCGATGCAGCTACTGTTGCGAGCCAAAAAGCTCGACTTCAAGGGATACCTTGATAAACCGCGCAGCGTCAGCAGGCTGCTCGCTGACTTAGAGGAAATCGGCGTAAGTGAAGAGATCGGTGAATTTCTGAAAAAGTACGGGGCGGTGCTCGGAAACCTGGAGAGTGCT
>DTYU01000059.1 GCA_012961725.1 Desulfotomaculum sp. | reverse complement strand
TGCTCTTGTCCTCTTCCACATACGCGGCCAGTACCGGATCGAGGAGGTTGTACGGGGGCAACGTGTCGATATCCCGCTGGTCCGGCCTGAGTTCGGCGGACGGTTCCTTACTGATGACCGTGGCCGGAATCACCTCCCGGGAGGAGACGGAATTACGGTACTTGGTGAGCTCGTAAACCAGGGTCTTTGGCACGTCCTTTATCACTGCGAAGCCGCCGGCCAGGTCGCCGTATAAAGTGGTATAACCGGTGGCGATCTCACTCTTGTTGCCCGTGGTAATCACCAGCCAGCCAAATTTGTTCGAGAGCGCCATGAGGATGTTGCCCCGGATGCGTGCCTGGATGTTTTCCTCCGCCACGTTGGGTTCAGTCCCTGCAAAGGATGGCGACAGGACGTCAAGGTAGGCCTGAAAGACCGGCTCAATCGAAAACGTGAGTAACTTGATCCCTAAATTCTCAGCCAAGAGTCTGGCGTCCGTGAGGCTGCCGGGTGAAGAGTATCTGGAAGGCATCGCTACGCCGATGACGTTTTCTGCCCCCAGGGCATCGGTGGCGATGGTTGCCACTAAGCTGGAGTCGATTCCGCCGGAGAGCCCGACCACCACCTTTTGGAAGCCGTTCTTACAGACGTAATCGTGCGTGCCTAAGACAAGTGCGCCATAAACCTCAGCGGGGAAGCTGCGCGTTTCAGGTTTTCTTGGCACAGGCAGTGGTTTTTTTTCTGCTGCCGGGGTTTCAGCAAGTACCGTTTTGGCAGGACGCCACCGGTGGGCTTCAAGCAGCAGTGTTCCCTTACGCCACCTGGGGTCGCGGAGACGGGTGCGAAACACTGCCTCCGCATCAAGATCGACCACGATCAGGTCCTCGGCAAACTGTTCCCCCTTGGCGATCAGTTGCCCCTTCTCGTCAAAGACCAGGCTGTTGCCGTCGAAGACGAGTTCGTCCTGCCCGCCCACCAAGTTGTTGTACGCAATGATGGCCACATTATCCGCGGCACGGGTACCCAGCATCCTTTCCCTGAACTCTACCCGGCCGGCGTGATACGGTGAAGCACTGATGTTTATAATCACCTCGGCACCGGCGTACGCTTGTACTGTGGCCGGTCCGGCCTCGTACCAGATGTCTTCGCAGATGTTGATGCCGACACCAACGCCGTTTAGCACGTAGACGGGACACTCGCTGCCGGCGCGGAAGTAGCGGTCCTCATCGAAAACACCGTAATTGGGCAGGTAGATCTTCCGGTAAACACCGGCCAGCCTGCCGTCATGGACCACCGCCGCGGCGTTGTAAATGTCGTCGTTTGCCTCTACAAAGCCGGTAACAACGGTCAGTCCCGCAGAGGCGGCGATCACCCTCTTGAGCGCGCGCAAGTTCTCCTCGATGAAGTGCGGCTTTAGCAGCAAATCTTCGGGCGGGTAGCCGCAGATGGCAAGCTCCGGGAAGGTAACGAGGTCCGCGTCTAACGACTTGGCTCGAGCAATCGCCTCAAGCATCTTACGGGTGTTACCGGGAAAATCGCCTACGGTGGTATTTATTTGGGCCATGGCGACCCGTAACCTGCGCGTACAAATCACCCCTTCGGAGATCGTGCAAGCTTATCGTAAGGAGTACGGCAAAGAATACGACGTACGCCAGCAGCGGTTTGCGCAGGTACAGGCATCATAACGTTGGGTGCTGGGCGTGCTTGAGGGTGCCGTCCACGGTCCCCCGGACGCGCTCTCTTTCCTCGGCAAAATCAAAACCCCTCCAGATGCCTATAGAGCTTAAGATCGAATCCTGGGGATGGAACTGCCGGAAGATCTTATAATAGTAGGCTGCCTCACGGCTGTTGATGACCGCCTGCGGGTTCTCTGCTTTGATACGTTCATACTCCGCCTCACTAAGCTCGCTGGCGGCGATTTTTTCCCCCAGGCTCTCGCAGCCTGCTCCTTGGGTGTATTGTATCTTGTAACGCCAAAGTATATCGTTGGGAAGGTAGTCTGTGTCGGCAAAGGCCCGGCGCAGGATCCACTTTTCGATCTTCTCTCCCGTCTTCCCGAGAGTGCGGATCTTGAGGTCAGGGGCTATCTTCATGGCCAGGCTGATCATCGCTACGTCAAGGAAGGGCACCCGGAGTTCTAAGCTGAAGTACATCCCTATGCGGTCGGCGCGCTGCAGGTTGATGTGGTGGAGGTCACCGATGCAGCGCCGGACCTCTTGATTAAGTTTGCTTGGAGGATAGCGCTTCATATAGTGGTAACCGGCGAAGAGCTCGTCTGCTCCTTCGCCGGTGAGCACCACCGTTACATAATCTGCAGCCAGCTTGCACGTGAAATAACAAGGGATGGCACAGCGGACGAGGGAGGGGTCGTAGCTTTCAAGTTTCCGAATCACGGTTGGCAGCGCTTCGTAGTACTCATCCTCCGT
>DTYU01000058.1 GCA_012961725.1 Desulfotomaculum sp. | reverse complement strand
TTACTCCCTCCCTTAGCTCCTGCAATATTCCTACAGTAACTTTACACTAACCTTCTTCTGCCAGGACACGCCGCTGAATAAAGTTCGTATAGACCTCCCCGCGCCGGAAGAAGGCGTTTCCCAAAACCTGCTGGTGGAAGGGAATCGTAGTGGGCACTCCATCAATAATGAACTCTTCCAGACTGCGCTGCATTCTGACGATCGCTTCATCACGGTCCCGGCCCCAAACGATGAGCTTTGCGATTAAGGAATCATAATGCGGCGGAATTGTGTATCCCGGATACATCGCCGTATCAACCCGAACCCCTGGCCCGCCTGGAGGCAGGAAGGCGGTTATCCTTCCGGGACAGGGCAAAAAGTTCCGGCCCGGGTCTTCCGCGTTTATGCGGCACTCAATGGACCAGCCGTCAAGCCTGATCTCTGACTGCTTATAGCCCAGAGGCTCACCGGCCGCAATCCTGATCTGTTCTTTGACTAAATCGTAGCCGGTGACCATCTCGGTCACCGGGTGTTCCACTTGGATGCGCGTATTCATCTCAATAAAATAGAAGTTATTGCTTTTGTCCAGGAGGAACTCTACCGTACCCGCATTATGATAACCCGCGGCCTGTGCGGCCTTCAGCGCTGCCTCCCCCATCTTCCTGCGCAGCACGGGAGTGAGCGCCGTCGACGGCGCCTCCTCTATGAGCTTCTGGTTCCGGCGCTGAACAGAGCAGTCGCGCTCGCCTAGATACACCATATTACCGTACTGGTCGCCGACAATCTGGAATTCTATGTGGCGGGGCTCCTCTACGTATTTCTCGAGGTATACCTCCGGACTGCTGAACGCAGCCTTTGCCTCGCTTTGCGCTGACTGCAGGGTGTTTTTCAGTTCCGTAGGTGTGTACACGACCCGCATTCCCTTGCCGCCGCCGCCTGCCGAGGCCTTAATCATCACCGGATAACCGATCTCTTCCGCCAAGGCAACTGCGTGATCGGGGTCTACCACCACCTCTGCCGAACCGGGCACTACCGGAACCCCGGCACCCGCTACCGTTTTCCTTGCTACGGCTTTATCCCCCATCTTTTCCAGTGCTTCCACCGGCGGTCCGATAAAGGTAATGCCGCAACTTGCACAGACTTCTGCAAAACCGGCGTTCTCCGCAAGAAATCCGTAACCCGGGTGAACCGCTTCCGCCCCGGAAACCTCGGCCACACTGATGATGTTGGTAAAGTTGAGATAACTTCTTACCGCTGGCGGCGGTCCGATACAAAAGGCCTCATCCGCCAGCCGGACCGGCAGGCTGTCACGGTCGGCCTCTGAATAAACGATCACTGTTCTGATGCCAAGTTCCCTGCAGGCCCGGATGATCCGGAGCGCGATCTCTCCCCGGTTGGCGATTAGGATCTTGCTGAACATAGATGGCCCCTTTATCTCTTTTCCCTGATCAAAAACAGCGCTTGCCCGTATTCCACCGGCTGCCCGTTCTCTACAAGTATTTCTACGATTTCACCCGCCACCTCGGACTGGATCTCGTTCATGAGCTTCATCGCCTCGACGATACACAACACCTGCCCCTTTTCAACCTTATCTCCCACCTCTACATACGGAGGTGAGTCCGGCGAGGGCGCGCGGTAAAATGTGCCCACCATAGGTGACTGAACCGCGTAGAGTTCCTCCGCAGGAACAGCAGGCGGTTGCGGTCTCAAAGCCGCCTCAGTCTTATCCTGCGCCGCAGCCGAAGTCTCCTGCGTACTTGCTGGCAGGTTTCCCTTCCGGATCGTAAGTTTTGTTCCCGCCGTCTCCAATGAAAACTCCGTGACGTTGCTTTTCTCGAGGAGTTCCAGGAGTTCCCGGATCTCTTTGATATTCATCGAAGATCCAACCTCCTTTTGGGGGGCCGCCGCCTTTGGTGACTTTTTGATCTCTGCTCCCTCACGCATAACTTTAAGCTCTCCTTTTTTACGCGCCTCGAAGAAGCGTCTTGCAACCTGCGGAAAGAGCGCGTATGACAAAAAATCTTCTTCGGAGGCTGCCAAGTCTTTGATCTCCTCCCTTAGTTTTTCCAAAGCCGGTTCAAGCAAATCCGCAGGGCGGCAGGCAATCGGTTCACGGTCGCCCAGCACCTTCTTCTGCACGTCGGGGTCTATAGGGGCCGGCGGCCGCCCATAGTAACCCTGGATATACCGGCGGACCTCCTCGGGAACAAGCTTGTACCGCTCCCCGGTCAAGACGTTCAGGACGGCCTGTGTTCCTACAATTTGACTGGTAGGTGTAACCAACGGCGGATACCCGAGTTCTTCACGTACGCGGGGAATCTCATCCAAGACATCCTGGAGGCGGTGGACCGCCTTCTGCTCTTGAAGCTGCGTCACCAAGTTGGAGATCATTCCGCCCGGCACCTGGTGCTCGAAGACCCTCATGTCGTGGATGCGCGTGACCCCGCGTTCAAATCCGCGTTTCTTCCGGAGTTCCTCAAAGTAGTTCGCAATCTGAAAAAGTTTCCTTATGCTCAGGCCCGTATCGTACGGCGTACCCTTGAGCGCACGAACGACGGTCTCCACCGGCGGTTGCGAGGCGCCGAACGCGAGCGGCACGGAGGCTGTATCGACCACGTCGACGCCGGCCTCAGCGGCCTTTAGGTACGCGCCAACCGACATTCCGCCGATGTAGTGGCAGTGAAGTTGAACCGGTATCGAAAGCTCCTTCTTAAATAAGCTTACCAGTTCATAAGCATGGTAGGGAGATATCATCCCGGCCATATCCTTGATGCATATCGAATCGGCGCCGAGCTCCGCTAATCTCTTTGCGGTTTCCAAGTAATGCTCGGTGGTATGCACCGGGCTCAGGGTATAAACGACCGTAGCCTGTACGTGCGCACCGGCCTCCTTGGCGACCTTCATCGTAAACTCGAGGTTACGGATATCGTTCAGGGCATCGAAAATACGGATGATATCTAAGCCGTTCTCTACGGCCTTTTTCACAAAGGCTTCGGCAACATCATCCGGATAATGCCCGTAGCCGACCAGGGATTGCCCTCTTAAGAGCATCTGCAACGGCGTCCGCTTTACCCTCTTTTTTAGCTCCCTTAGACGCTCCCATGGATCCTCGTAAAGGTACCTCAGACATACATCAAATGTAGCGCCGCCCCACACCTCCAACGAGTGATACCCTACGTTGTCGATCTCCCCGGCTATGGGCAGCATCTCCTCCGTCCGCATCCTGGTGGCCCACAAACTCTGGTGTCCGTCACGCAACGTGGTGTCCGTGATCCTGACCGGTCGCATCGGTAACCCCCTTACCCACAAGGCAATTCAAAGCATCTAAAAATTAAGGATCATATATACACCTGAGAATCCTGTATCAATTGCGGAAAAAACCTGGTGATAATTATAACCCATGGGAAAGCCCTTGGAAATAGAGAGAGCACAAGTATACAATAAACGTGAGGACTGCTCAAAACGGGAATCGGCCGAAAAAAACTCAAAATTTAAAGGAATTGTCCACAAAATGGGAGGAATACCTGGAAATATGTCGAAGGGGAGGATAGTTATTTCCTAATTGTCTTAAAGGGATTTGAAAACCGCTGTCGAAATAGATGTTAACTCTGGCATTGGTACCGCCGTTATGCCGAAAATTTCCCACAGTCGGGGGTACAGCTGTTCAATGCTCAATAACACACAACCATTTTCTGAAATCTTCGATCCCGCACAAGGCCAACCGGGACTGATTCAAGAAATCCCCGAACTGAGAGCAACAAAAATCCTTGAATGCACACAGTGCGGCAAGTGTGCCGCCGCATGCCCGCTTGTGTTATCGGGTTTTTCCTTCTACAACAAGCGGGTCATTCAAACAATAGTTGTAGGCTTTAAGGACCTTATTCTGAATGATAGCTCCATCTGGGCCTGTCAATCCTGCAACCGATGTACCGAAGTATGCCCGATGGGGGTCGATCCGTTTGAAATAATGTTAGCTACGCGCCGGATGGCGGTCCGCGAGTACGCTCTGCCCACTACTGCTATTGAAGGCATCAAGTCTCTCTACGACACAGGGCACGCCGTCTATATCTCGGAGGCCGGGATACCGAGAAAAAAGCTCGGCTTACCTGAGACACCGCCCACAACTACCACATACCATGAAGCGTTGCTGGAAGTGCAAACCATCATGAAAAAAACGGTTTTAGCGGAACTGGGTCTTATACCTATGGGTGTGTTTGGCATCACCGAAAGGTTATAGGGAGCTTTTCAATGAAAGTCGGCTTTTTTATTGGTTGTAACACAGCGTTTAACCGGCCTGATCTTGAGCTTGCCGTACGTTATGCATTTCCCAGGCTCGGCGTTGAATTAGATGACCTGATCGGCCAATCCTGCTGTCCTACGTCGGGAACGATGCCGTCCATCGACCTTGTAGGCTGGTGTGCGCTCGGGGCAAGAAACTATGCGATTGCAGAAGAAAGAGGTCTGGATATGATTACCGTTTGCAGCACCTGTTTCGGCAGCCTTGTCAGAACCAGATACTATATGCTCACCAACCGGGGAATTCAAAAACAGGTTAACAGAATCCTTCAGGAGATCGGCAGGGAATACAAAGGAATCAGCAGGGTAAGACATGCCACGCCCTACCTGTATAAAGAAATCGGCCTTGAAAAGATCAAAGAAGCCGTCAAGTACAGGCTTGACGGTTTGACCGTTGCCCTCCAGCCGGGGTGCCTGACGCTGTGGCCGAGCCAACTCCAAGCAGATAAGGAAAATGACCCCTTCCATCCCCAGATATTAAGAGAAATGTGTGAAGCACTGGGCGCTTCGGTCCCAGGTTACAGCCGGCTCTTAGACTGTTGTGGCATGGGCGCGATGCGCAGCACCGATATGGAACGCTCTTTCTATTTGGCAGAAAGGAAGATTACCTCGATAAGAACAGAAATCAACCCGCACCTGATTGTTACCGGGTGCAGCTCCTGCCTGATCCAGTTGGATACAACCCAAGAGTTCCTTCAAAAAAGAAGACGGATCTATTACGAAATCCCGGTTCTGCATTACATGCAACTCCTTGCGTTTTGCCTGGGGGCTGATCCGGAAGCGGTCACAAGCATGTCAAGGATAAGGCCCGACCGTGTCTTGCTGGACCTCTTACTGAGGTATCAGTGACTTGTTAAGCGCAAACGGCTCGAATGCACAGTGCAGAATGCCCGCCGGGACCGTGCGCGGCTTCCTTTATCTCTTCTCACGCCCAAGGACCAGCACTCGCTCCGGTGCCACACCCAGGCTGTGGTAAACAATGTTAGCGATGGTCCTATCCACCTCCGGGCTGACCCTCCCGGCTACGATGACCGTTACCCCCTGCTCTTCTAAGGCTACGACCGCGTCCTGAAAACCCCGCGCCCGCAGCAGTCTTTCCATCCTTGCCTCCTTTTCCGCCTTTTGCATGAGCCGCATTATGTTTTCCTGTGCCCGCCTCCGCGTAGATTTGTCGGTGATTGGCGCAGCAGCAATCTCCCGCAACAGTTCCACCTGCCGGCTGCGCTTTGCTTCGCGGTCAATCCGGAAGTCCACGAAAAAATCATCCTTATCGCTCTCCGCTGCAGGTAACTGGGAGAATCGGCTTATCAGGTAGTTCACTTCTGTCACCGATTCTTCTTTCTCCCACTGGGTCGGCGCACCTATGCCGTAAGCACCAGCAGCAACGCCCGCTGCTAAAAGGATCGTCAAGACACCGAACACAATCGGTTTCCGTACCAAAATAAAACGTGCCATCTTAACAACTCCTTCATCCGCCGGCCGGCAGCCCGCTCTGCGACCGCCGCGGCAGCACCAGGATGCGATGCGCCTCGACACCCAGCGCCACTTGTGCGGCGCGAAAGATCTCTGCCTTTACCGGCGGGTCGGCGGCCCCCTCCGCTACTATGAGCACCCCTAAGATCCGCGGCGCTTTCTCGTTTTCGATCACCGCTTTCTCCCGCTGGCCGTCTCGAACGATAACAACTTCGCCGCTTTGTGTCTTTTCCGACGTAGTCCGGTTCAGACCGGTCTTTTCCTTTTCCTCGGTAACCCTCTTTCCGGTGCTGGTATTTACCGCATGCTCTGTCTTAGTCGAGCCGGCAAGGCGGATACTGACCTCTACCGCGCCCGCGCCCCTGACGCTCTGAAGCACCGCTTTAACCCGTTCTGCAAGCTGTTCCTCCTCCTGGCTTATGCCCGCAACCGCTTCAGCATGTCCTGGCGCGCCACTGTCAACAGCATTTCCGGGGTCAACCGGCGCGCTCCCCCCTGTACCGCCTAATACCAATAGAAAGAAACCCACAACCGCCAGCAGTCCCAGTTTAACCCAGTACTCCGGTTTTTTTGAAAACATGCTGTTCTTGCCGAATATTGAAGCAATTAGGCCTTTCATCCCTCACACCTCCAACGTGCTTCCGTTTTTAGATAAATATCTCCTTGAATCATGGCCGAGCAACCACGACCTTTTCCCGCGGCAGGTTGTAAAAATCCGCAATCGCACCTGCAGCCTTCTCCGCCCCGGCCAAATCCTCGGGTGCCGCGGCCGCCGGCTCAAGATGCAACCTGATTTCCATAAGGCGCGGGTACCTGCCGCCCTTCTCATCCATAACCACCTCCACCTCTGCCACCTCAAGGCCGGACAGTCCGGCAAGGGCTTTGACCTGACGCGCCAGACCGCGCCGATATGCCGCCACAGCCCGGTTTGCATACTCCTCCTGAAACCTGCTTTGCTCCCCGCCCTCAAACGACTGCTTTTCTATCGTAACCCGCGGCAGCAGATCCGTGCGGTCAAACAGACCCACCAGAACCTGCAGTACCGCAAATATTACCAGAATGCCGATAACCATCCGGACATACCTGCGCATCTCGCCCACCGGGAGTAACAGCTCGAGAAAGGCGGCCACTACCACAATAAGAATGAGATTGCGGACCAGGAGTTCTATCTTCTCCATGCCCGGTTCACCTCAGCGTAACATCGTTGTCAGGAAGCCGAGCCCGACAACAATGGCCACGGCGAAGAAGCAGAGCAGGCCGACCGTCGTTACCACGGCAAAAATCCCTAAGAGCCCGTTTCCAACCCCGTCCAAGGATGCCGCAACGCGTCCCTCTAAGGGCTGGACCAGGGCGCCCGCAAGCTTAAACAGCAGACTCACGGCACATATTTTCAGGGCGGGAAAGGCTACGGCAAAGAAGATCAGAACCATTCCTGCTATGCCGACAGCGCTCTTCAGGAGAAGTGAGGTTCCCACCACTGCTTCAAATGCATCAGCCAGCATTCCTCCTACTACAGGGACGAAGGCCCCGGCAGCGTATTTCGCCGTCCGCAGCGCAATCCCGGCAGATGCCGCCCCGGCTACGCCCTGAACAGCCAGCACTCCCAAGAAGATCGTCGACAGTATGCCCAAAAGACCCAGTCCCAGGTTCCGGAAAAGCGCTGATAGGTGCGACACCTCGAAACCTTCGCTCAGCCGGTCGATCAGGCTGAGAATTATGCCGAACGTTATCAGCGGAAGCACCACGTTTCTTATCAGCGTGCCTATCACGGCCAGTGCGGTCAGAATAGCCGGATGCAGTATCGCTGCAGCCGTAAGGCCGCCGGCCGCCGCCAGGAGGGTCAGCAGTACCGGCAAGAGCGCCTGAACGAACGAGACCATTCCATCAACCGCTTCGCGCCCGGTGTTAAGCGCCAAGCCGAGCGCGGTCACCACTGTTCCCGCCAGGGCAAGGAAGCAGGCGTAGAATGCCGTCTGGGATGTTGAGGCGCGTTCAAAGGCGGTGCTTAACTGCTGCAGGATTGCAAGGATGATGGCCAGGATCAGGATCTTACCGAGCAGTACGCCGCCGCCCCATACTTCGTTCCAGAAATAGCGCCCCAGCGTACTTATCACTGCCGCAGGAGTGAGTTCTACCCGGCCGTGTAGAACATCCACCACCAGTTGTCGGAACGTGAGTCCGGGGGCCCAGTCCCGTATCGTTTCGATAAACCGGGCGGCCTCTTTCTCGACGCACTCTAAGTCAAGCTTAGCCAACTCCCCTTCCGGATCAGCCCCAAGGCCTTGTATTTCTTCCGCAAGGGCCGCCGGCGGCTGAAAGACCGCGGGCAAGACCGCCACCAACATGAGAAAGACGAGCAGTCTCATCTATGTCACCAGTTTCAGCAACAGATCGAGCAGCGCGATAATGATCGGCAGCGCGAGCACTAAGATCAGCACTTTTGCTGCAAACTCGACCTTTACTGCCAGCGCCCCTTCCCCGGCGTCCCTGCAGATCTGTGCCCCAAAATCACCGATATAGGCGACGCCTACGATCTTCAGGATGGTATCGAGATATATCATGTTCAGGCCGGCCTTGTTGGCCGCACCCTCGAGCACCCTGATCACGGCGCCGATCTTGCCCAAAAAGGCCGCGAAAATCACGATCCCGGCGGCCACCCCTACCGCAAGCGCAAACTCCGGCTTTTCCCGCCGCAATACCAGCGCCATGATCGCTGCAACGAGCGCAAATCCGACGACCTGGAGAATCTCCATCCCCTCACCACCCGGTTCTCAATGCAGTTTAAAAACAGACTCCACCACACTGAAAAGCTGGCCTAAAAGCTGCACTACCCAGATCAGCACGATTCCAACCCCCGCCAAGGTGGCAAGGTGGGCTAAATCCTCTTTGCCGGCGTGCTTCAGCATTGCGTGCAAGACAGCGGGA
>DTYU01000057.1 GCA_012961725.1 Desulfotomaculum sp. | reverse complement strand
TTACCGTATCACCGGCATAGACCGTATCTGCCACGCCGATATCCAGCGCTGCCGGCGGCCCGGCTACAATCGTTACCACAGCCGATACTGAGTCGGGATCCTTCGTCGTCCTCAGCGCGATGGTATAATCACCAGCCTCGGTAGGGTTGGTTATACCGTAGACGGCCACGGTCACCGCACCGCCAGCCCCGACGGTGAGTTCCGCAGGCGCAAAGACCTTGAGGATCGTCGTGGTAGTAGAGTCGCCTTCATACACAATCTTTGCCACCTGCTCGGAGACGGTGTATCCCGTGCCGAACACAAAAGTGATTTCATCGCCGGGTAGAATACCGCTCGTGGCCGTAAAGCCTGCGGTGTAATAGGTCGTCTCTCCCACTGTGGCGTCTCCGGGCGTAATGCTTAGGTCGCTGACAGAAGAACTTGCCCACGCCGGTGCGGCCAGCGCAAGGAGAAACAGCAGAAAAAAAGGCCAAAAGGGTTCCGGCTCCTCTTTTGAATCTCCAGGATAGTGGTTTAGACATCCGCTAACCTCCCGTTTCTAAGATTTTTTGGCGATTGACTAACTGAATTTCGCCCGGTAGATGTTTTCCGGATTGCCCTATCCCTCTATCACCTCCTTGACTTGCATAAGGCGGGCGGCCCCGGTTGGTGCCGGTTTGCCGCCTTACTTCTGGGGATCCGGCAGATCTTCGCTTGTATCACGTTGCGTGCTTGGAGCAGCCTCTAATCGCGCTTCGTAATCGTCCTGGGCAAAAAAAAGCTCGTCCATGGTTACCCCGAAGAAGTCCGTCAGCCTTTTCGCGATCTGTTTCCGCGGGTAGCGGTGGCCGCCCTCGATCATCGCGTAAGCGCTCTGCGTGATGCCCACTCCTTTGGCAGCCTGCTCCTGTGTGAGGCCCCGCTCCACCCGAAGGGCGTACATCCTCTGGTTGCGCACGGAAACCACCTTCTTCGCTTGCGCCGGCATTTACGGACCAAAAAGGACTAAATAGGACGCAACAAACCGTGACAGCACTTTAATGAAGAGTATAACCGCACTTCGTGATAAGTCAACCCCTTTTTGCATAAAAAATTGCTTCTTGCGATAAACTGTTTGCTAATATCACAAATCGTGTTACATTCGCCAAGAGGTGTATTAGATGGAGCCACTTGGAGAGAGGCTGGCGGCGCTCCGCAGGGAGAAAGGGCTTTCACAAGCGGAGTTGGCGAAACTCCTGAACATGGGGCAGAGCACCATCGCAATGTACGAGAGAACCAGGCGCACCCCCGACCCCACAACACTAAAGCGATTGGCGGACTTTTTCAACGTTTCGGTCGATTATCTGCTCGGCCGGACAAATAATCGCGCGGGATCTGGAGAAAAGAGCCCCTACCGGCACGAGGAGCAAAGGATACTTCTTCAGGAAGACAGGCTCTTACAGTCCGTCACCGATCCTCTTTTCGCCGATCTCCTTAGGCGTATTCCGGACCTGACAGACGAAGAGAGGGAATCCCTGGCAGAGTACTGGGGGTGGGCATTGCGTGTCATAGAGAAAGAAAGGGAGCGCCGCAAGAAGGCCCCATCCGCGAAGAAAAGCTCCCCTTCTTAGCGGAGGGGATTTCGGCAGCGTTTGAGGAGGGTAGCATTCTATAATCTGTGAAGAAAACCGGCACCCCAGCCGGCGGGTAGAAAAAGAACCCGACGGCAGCATCCTCTCCCGCCTGCACCTCGCTGTCACTCCGGATTTTATAGATTGGCTGCTCTACTATGGTAGTCAGGGTAGAGGTACTGGAACCGGCAAGCCTGCGGGAAGAACTGACGGCGGAACACTGGAGGCAGCAGAAGCGAATCCGTCCCGAAGCCCGGTTTATGCACAAGCGGTGACTTAAGCCCTTCCTTCTCTATTTCAAGAAATGCTTGACAATATGGCGAAACCTGGTTGCAATGGCAAGAAAATGTTAGGTGTGGCTAACTTGCTGAAGCCATGGGAGAATCAGCCGTAGGGGTCGACGGTTATCTTTCTGGGTCAGTAGGTAGAAAAGAGGGTTGAATCCTGATGCAAGTTATAACAAAGCCCGAGGCGGCCGGGAGACAACTGGTTTTTGAAGAAAGAATTCCCTGTAAAAAACTGAGCGTCAGGTAAGGGGCACCACAAGGTGCCCGTTTGGGTAGTATGATTATGGAACAGAATGCCATGCCGAAAGGGGTGAGTAAAGGTGTAAAGTCGGGGCTGCTATTCAGGTCTTAGGCCTCTGTGGGAAACAGTTCACCAGATAGAGAAAGATTGCCTGTGAGGCAGGAGACTGTGTACAGCATCGCATGAGCGTGCTTGTAGATATAGACCGGAGGTGGCCGGCTGTGAATACGGTGGTCGATCAAGTGCTCAATATAGTCGAAAAGTATCAAATTGCCACATTTCCAAGCGCCTACACCCTCCGCCAGATAGCTCTTGAAGAGGGACTCATATTAGAAGAGTTTCCTTATTAAGGGCCGGATCAAAAAGGTTCTTATCAGAACCTCCGACGGGATAGCGCTGCTAACACTAAGAAGCGGTTTGCCCGAATCCGAATTGAAGCATGTATTGGCTCACGGCCTCGGCCAATTTTTCCTTAACAAGCATCCCGGTATCTATATCCTGGGAATTCTGAGGACCGGCCTTGAGGCTCAGGCAGAGGAGTTCGCCGCATTGCTTCTTGTACCGCGGTTCGAGGAGGGAT
>DTYU01000056.1 GCA_012961725.1 Desulfotomaculum sp. | reverse complement strand
CTTTGGCACCCCCCGCCGGTGGCGTCCCTGGGTCTGTATACCGCCGATGCCGGAATAGCCGGAAATGGTGTGTTCTATTGCCTCTCCTATACGTACCTGCTCGCTGACTGGTGTGTATGCAACCCGTTCTGCTATGAAAACGGGGTCAAACGCGTGGATCAACACCCGCTGCGGTGAACTGGCAAAGTTTGCACCCGCCTCCAGCAGCGCCTCGTAATGGGATTGGCACGCGCCGGCGAAAATCACCAGGGCATCGCGATCATGTTCAAACGCCCGTGCCGCTTTAACCGCAGCTACAAAATGGCGCGAATTCCGATAACTATTTAGGTCTTGAAAGTCCCGCTTTCCGGGAAGAAAACTGTCGTGACCGGTTACCACTATGATATCCGGAAGGTATTTGGGGAGAAGGTCTCCCACGGCTTCGGGTTGTCTTTCTTCGGGTATGACGAAGGCGTTTACGGGCACCGCCATCTGTTTATAAGTGCTAAGGCAGAGTTCTAAATAGTCCCGGTCGCCGTCTATGTGCAAAACCGTTCCGGGAACCGCAAAGCTTTCCAAATTCTGCTCGCTTCGCATCGACTGCAGATCGTTTTTCCTGCGAGAAAGGCTGCGCCTTATAATTTCGCTGTTTCGCATAAGTACCTGCCGCCATCGTGCGGCTATCTCCTCAGGTTTCAGCGGAACAAGGTCGCTTAGGGGAGCATCACAGACCAATCTGTAATCGACTCCTTTAAGGGCGGCATGTTCGCTGCCGTCATCCTTCGTAAAGAAGTATATGATCTTAAAGATGACGTCCATATTGTACGAACGCCGCCCTACCAAATCCCCCTTTCGGAATGATGACATAGCAACACTCTCCTTGCTGGTATTTTTTTCACATATTATGAAGCGGGTGCATAACATGTACCGCAAGGAGAGATGTTTCTGATCTGTGCAGTTGTGCCGGCGCAAAACGAGGCGGGACGAATCGGAAGGGTAGTGGAAAGGCTCCTGAAGATCTCTGTAGATGCTGTGATTGCAGTGGTCAACGGTTCTACAGACGGTACCCCCGAGGAGCTAACGGGTTTTCCGCCAGACCGAGTGCACACGCTTTCCTTTCCCGAGACCCTCGGACTGGATGTGCCCCGGGTTATCGGCGCCGCATGCGCCCTGAAAATGGGGGCTGCGGGTGTGATTTTCATCGACGGCGACATGGCCGAGGTATCGCTTGATGCTCTGCGGAGGCTGAAAGACGCGGTAACCGGCGGTATCGACCTGGCGCTTACCGACTGCTACCCGCCGGAGGCCCCGCCGCCTGATTCTCCGGTTACTAAGCGCTTGCTTCACCTCCGCAAGGAGCTGAACAGGTGCCTCGGCAAACCGGAACTCGGCTGGGCCTCACCGGCGCATGGGCCACATGCCGCGTCCTCACGCTTTCTACAAACCGTCCCGCTGCGGGAACTTTCGGTGCCGCCGGTAGCTTTATGCCTTGGGATCTTGGCCGGCCTCGAGGTGGCGGTAGCGGCCGGCATCGCCCACCATAAATTAGGGTCTCCCGCGCGGGGAAGCCTTCACAGCGCGCGTATCGCCGCCACGATCACCGGTGACTGCTTAGAAGCCCTCTCGATCTGCCGGGGTCTGCCGCGCACCCGGAAACAGGACGCCATTTTTTACGACGGGTACGATTCCTCCAGGCGTCGGGACATTATGGAATCTTATCTTGCTGCATTAAAGAATCCCGGCGCTCGGCCGGCAATCACTTAGTGTGCTTATCCGCCACGGTGGACGCCCCGTAGGCATCCGGTTTTATCCTGGCACTGAAGCCGCTCCCTACGACCATGCCGACGACTTCACGGATCAGGTCCCGCGTCTCCCCGTGGTTGCCGACATCGATATGTATCTCAAGCTTGTGCTCCTCAAGACCGACGGTGTTGAGCGCCTGGGTCACTAACGCACCGACCTCCAGGCTGAGTGAGGTTTCGAAGAAGATCCGCTGCCGCAGGCTTTTTATCTTGCGGTGCGCGCGCTTCCGGTAGAAATAACGCGCTCCTTTACCCAAACGGTGTATGATCACTGCGGTGACGAACTGCATCTCTCCCTGAACGACCTGTGAGTCCGAGCCAATAATTATTTTGTAAGCGGACAGCGGCAGCCCCTTTATATACCTAACGATATCGGCCACCATCTCGTCAAAACGCATCTTCCCCTTAGTGGGACTGATGAACACCATAAGATCTCCTTCGAAAATGGTACATCTTTCGATCGGCGCCCCCTACAAATTATAACATATTATAACATAAATCCGCCTCTTTTACTCTCTCTGCTGCAGTACCAACAAGCGGGCTACCGCCGCAAACTCCTCGAG
>DTYU01000055.1 GCA_012961725.1 Desulfotomaculum sp. | reverse complement strand
TGCAGGAAGAAAAGCGCCGCTTCCTGCACCCTCTGAATCAGAGAAAAATACCCCCAATACAGCAGTCCGGCTGCAAGCGCCGCGCCGCTGAAGCCGATGATTATCCCCTGGAGGATAAACGGACCGCGCACAAACCAGTTGGTTGCACCCAACAGCTTCATGATGCCGATCTCTTCTTCACGGTTCAGGATCGAGAAACGGATGGTGGTCATTGTAAGAAATACCGCCGCCAATCCGAACAGAATAACCAGTGCGACCGACGCAATCCGTATCCAGTCGGTGATCTTCAAGAGTTTCTCCACCACACCCTCCCCGTAACGTACCTTCTCCACCCCTGGAAGCGCCGCCGCTTGCTTGGCTATGAAAGCAACCTCGGAAGCCCCCTTGGGGCTTACCCGGAAGGTGTCGGGCAGCGGGTTATCCTCTTCAAGGCCTGTTAAGAGCAGGCTTTTCTCACCGAGGTCTTCCTTGAGCTTCGTCAATGCCTCTTCTTTGGACACAAAGGTAACGCGGGCAACGCCACTGATCCTTTCCAACTCCCGGCCGATCTTTTCAACCAGGTCGGGGGTGGCTTCGTCGCGCAGGAAAACTGCAACCTCTATTTCCTTCTCCACCAAGCGGGAGAAGTGTGCGGCGTTGAGCGCCAATAGGGAAACAAAACCCAAGAGGAAAATGGAGATTAGGATCATCCCCGTTGCTGAAGCCGCAAGCCAACCGTTGCGAAAAAGCGATATTATCGCCTCACGCCACCAGCGCCACAGCATCCTAAGTGCCATACCGGTAACTCCCCTGTACCTCGTACTCCGTGAGGTGGCCTTCTCTCAGGGCGAGAACCCGTTTCTGAAGCGCGTTTACTATATCCCAGTCATGGGTGGCCACCAAAACGGTCGTGCCCTCCCGGTTTATCTCCAAAAGAAGCCGGATCAGCTCCCGCGCGTTTTCCGCATCAAGATTTCCCGTCGGTTCGTCAGCCATCAACAAGCACGGGCGGTTGACCAGGGCTCTGGCAAGGGATGCCCGCTGCTGCTCCCCGCCGGAAAGCTGGTAAGGAAAACAGCGTGCCTTTGAAAGCAGCCCCACCTGGGCAAGCACCTCGGGAACCCGCTTTTTTATTTCACGCCGGGGCTTCCCCGCGATCTCCATAGCTAACGCCACGTTCTCAAATATCGTTTTGCGGGGTATGAGACGGTAATCCTGAAAAACCATCCCTATCTGCCGACGAAAAAGGGCTATCTCCCGGCTCTTTAATCTTCCCATGTTCTTGCCGTTAAAGATCACCTGGCCGCGGGTGGGCAGTTCCTCCCGGCAAACGAGCCTGATCAGCGTTGTCTTCCCGGCACCGCTGGGACCGACGACAAAAACAAACTCCCCGGGGTCGATGGTTAAAGTCACATCCACCAGTGCTTTAACCCCGTTAGGGTAAACCTTCGTTACATTGTAAAGGCGTACCAACCGGAATCACCTCTCTGCCGTTACTGATGGTCAGCATACCGGCGAAAGAAGTTGGGGTATGTTACGATGGTCCCGTGTCAGCCTGAACTCCGACGGTAATTGCCAGGGTCTCCCTGCGCTAATCTATGGCGAATACAAACGGCAACTTTTTTCCCCCTTCGACATTTGCGCGAGAATTCCTCTAAAAACGGAAAAAAAAGAAAAGTTTAACTTTTGGCTCTACTGCCAGAAAAAACAAAAAGCAAGGTTTCCCTTGTCTGTGGGGCGTAGTTTGGTAGCCAAGCGCGTAAAAGCGCTATTTCTTGCGGTTCAAGACCTGTTTGACAGCCGAGGCCAGATGTTGAGCTGTAAGTCCGTACTTTTCAAGGAGTTCCGCCGGTTTACCGGATTCACCGAAGGTATCCCTGATGCCGACCCGTTTCAGCGGTACCGGATGGTTTTCCCCCAAGACCTCCGCCACGGCGCTCCCCAGCCCCCCGATTATGCTGTGTTCTTCCGCGGTAACAACGGCGCCGGTCTCTTGTGCCGCCTGGACCACCGCATCCACATCGAGCGGTTTTATGGTATGGACATCAAGCACCCGTACCTTTATTCCTTCCTGTCCCAGGATCTCCGCCGCATCCAATGCCGGAGCAACCATTATTCCCGTCCCGATGATGGCGGCGTCGCTTCCCTGCTTGATCAGCACCGCCTTACCCGGATGGAAGACAAAATCCTCCCCATGCAGGACCGGTACCGGTGCGCGGCCCAGCCGGATGTAAACCGGCCCGCTGATCGCCACCGCGGCCCTGACTGCACAGACCGTTTCCACCGCGTCCGCCGGAACAAACACGGTCATGTCAGGCAGTGCACGCATCAAGGCGATATCTTCCACTGATTGGTGGGAACTGCCGTCCTCCCCAACCGTGATCCCGGCATGAGTGGCACATATTTTCACGTTCAGACGGGTATACGCGATGCTCTGGCGGATCTGGTCAAAAGCGCGGCCGCTCGCAAAGACGGCGAATGTGGAGCAGAACGGCACCTTCCCTGCCGCCGCCAGACCTGCCGCCGTCCCCATCATATTCTGCTCCGCCACCCCGAAGTCGAAGAAGCGTTCGGGGAATCTTTTCTTAAATTCGATCGTTTTTGTCGACTTCGCCAAGTCGGCATCAAGGACCACCACATCCCGGTTTTCCGCCCCCAGCTCAACCAGCGCCCTACCATAAGCCTCACGGGTGGCTATCTTTTCCGGCACATTAACCCCTCCCTCGGAAATTACGGAAATTACGGGGACACCATACTAAATTATTAACTCCGAATCAACTCCGACCATTTGAGAGGCGGAATGTGCGAAGTAGCACGGAACGAACGTTCTCATGAGAAATTCCTCCGGAGTTCCACTAAGGCTTGTGAGGCCTGCTCCGCCTTGGGAGCCTTTCCGTGCCAGTCTACCTGGTGCTCCATAAAGGAAACACCCTTGCCTTTTATCGTCCGGGCAATTACCATTGTAGGCTTACCCTTAGTCTCCTTGGCTTCCCGAACGGCATCAAGGATCGCCACGAAGTCGTGCCCGTCGATCTCAATCACATGCCACCCGAAAGCCCGCCATTTGTCCGCCACCCGCCCGAGCGACATGACCTCCTCCACCGGCCCGTCGATCTGCAGGCCGTTATAATCGAGAAAGGCCGTGACACTGTCAAGTTTATAATGTGTTGCCGCCATCGCCGCCTCCCAGACCTGCCCTTCTTGAATCTCTCCGTCGCCAAGCAGAACGTAAACCCGGTAATCCCTGCCGTCCAGCCTGCCCGCGAGGGCCATTCCGTTCGCCGCAGAGAGCCCTTGGCCGAGCGAACCGGTGGACATCTCTACACCCGGCAGCTTCCGCATATCCGGATGCCCCTGCAGGCGGCTGCCTAACTTCCGGAGCGTCATAAGTTCCCGTTGCGGGAAGAAACCGCGTTCTGCCAGCGCCGCGTACAAAAGCGGTGCTGCATGACCCTTTGAGAGAACAAATCGGTCCCGGTTCGGGTCATCCGGGCGTTTTGGATCAATCCTCATCACCCCGAAATAAAGCGCAGTGACGATATCCGCCGCTGAAAGCGAGCCCCCCGGGTGACCGGAACCGGCCGCAGCCGTCATCAATACGATGTACCGCCGGATCTCTTTCGCTTTAGCCTCTAACCTCAGCAACAGTTCCCGCATCAACCACAGCCTCCGTTTGCTAAAAGAATTCAGAATACAGGATTAAAGAATAAACGGTTTCTGATCTTCTACCTTCTTGATCTTTTATTATCTTCTACATTCCGACCACTGACTACCGACCATTGAGTACTGAAGTCTGGCCTGTAATCCTTAACCGCGGTACTCCTTAAATCCCTCGCCCAACACCTCATGTACGTTGGCAAGCACCACGAAAGCCTGGGGATCTATCCGGTAAATAACATCCTTCAGCCGCGTCACCTCGCTCCGGGACACAACAGAGAGAAGGACCATCCGCGCTGTCCCGGTGTACGCCCCGGTCCCCTGCCAGAGGGTTGCGCCCCGGTTCAGTTCGTTCAAGATCATGCGCGCGATTTCGTGACTCTTGTTGGAGATTATCAGAAAGGCCTTCGTGTACCCCAGACCCTCCTGAACAACGTCAATGACCCAGGCCGTTACGAAGATCGTTATCATTGCGTACATCGCCAACTCGGGTGACCGGAAGGCGAACCCGGCGGCAAGTACAACCGCCCCGTCAACTAAGAAAAGCAACTGTCCGACGTTTATCCCGACATAACTGCGCAATATGGTCGCCGCCAGATCCGTGCCGCCCGTGGTCCCCTTTGCCCGGAAGACAAGGCCCAGGCCCACCCCTACGAGAACGCCGCCATAGAGGCTTGCAAGCAGCGGATCAGCGGTCGGGACAGGCAAAAACTGGGCGAGCACGTCGACCGTGACCGAAAGCAGCACCGTACCGATAAGTGAGCGTACGCCGAAGCCGAGACCGAGGCGGAGAAAACCCCACACGAAGAGCGGAACGTTGAGCGCGAGCATACCGGCGCCGACCGGGATGTGAAACAGATGAAACAGAATCGTGGCTATACCGCTCACACCGCCGGCCGCAATCTTGTTCGGTACCAAGAAAAGGTCGAGTCCCAGGGCGATCAAAACCACCCCGAGAAGCATAAGCGCAGAGTCCTTCAGCGCCCTGGCAAACATGTGCACCCCCGGCTTAGCATATCACAAAGCGCAAAACGTTATATCTCTTCGCGCCAAGCCGGGCAAATCCTGCTTCAGCCGCCTAAATTTGGCCGCTACAGATCACAAAGCAGCGAACTCCCCGACTAAAGAAACAGGAAAGATTTCTGCGGGGGGACGGCTATCTAACCAAACCGCAAAGGTCGAGTATAAAAGAAAAAGGGCTGTCTTTTCTTGAGAGCCCCGTTGAAAATACCGTAAATGATTTCTAAATCTATATATGACCATTAGGCCTTTATTCTGCCGGGGTTATCTCCCGGTTCGGCCGCCGCCTTTTTCTGCGCTTCCGCCTGCAGGAAGGCGCGGATGAAACCGTCGATCTCCCCGTCGAGCACCGCTTGGACGTTTCCCTGTTCAAGGCCGGTCCGGTGGTCCTTCACTAAGCTGTACGGGTTTAAAACGTAAGAGCGGATCTGGCTGCCCCAGGCTATTTCCCGCTGTTCCCCGCGCAGCGTCTCCATTTTCGCTTCTTGCTCTTTCAACTTCAGATCCAAAAGCTTAGCCTGCAAAATCGCTAAAGCCGCAGCCTTGTTTGCGGCCTGAGACCGCTCGCTCTGGCAGGTAACCGTTATCCCGGTGGGCAGGTGCGTTATCCGCACCGCGGATTCCGTTTTGTTGACGTGCTGCCCGCCTGCACCGCTGGCCCTGAAGGTATCGATCCGGAGTTCTTCGGGTTTTATTTCCACTTCGATACCATCACTCACAACCGGCAGTACATCAACGGAGGCAAATGAGGTGTGTCGCCGGCCGCTGGCGTCAAACGGGGAGACCCGCACCAGGCGGTGAACGCCCCGCTCCGCCCGGAGGTACCCGTAGGCGTTTGGTCCGATCACTTCAAAGGCCGCGCTCTTCAGGCCCGCTTCGTCTCCGGGAAGCAGATCAAGGGTCTTCACTTTATAACCGCGTGTCTCCGCCCAGCGCGTGTACATCCTCAGCAGCATCGCCACCCAGTCCTGGGCGTCCGTACCACCGGCACCGGCGTGAAGCGCCACAATGGCGTTCCCCGAGTCATAGGGGCCGGACAAGAGCACGGCCATCTCCATCGCCCCGACGCCCTCCGCAAGGTGTTTCACGTTCAGTCCAAGTTCGGTAAGCAGCCCTTCGTCGTCATCATCCTCGGCCAGATCGAGCAGCATGGTGATCTCTTCACATTCGCTCCGGAGCCGCTTATACTCGGAGAGCGTATCGCGCAAGGCCGCAAGCTGCTGGGTAACCGATTGTGCGCAGGCTTGATCCTCCCAGAAACCGGGTACGGCCATCTGAGCCTCAAGTTCAGCGATTTTCCGCTCTTTGCCGGCTATGTCAAAGAGAAGCCCCGAGGTTCGTCAAACTTTTTTCCAAAACCTCGAGTTCCCGCCTAAGTTCTGCGTACAACTTCAAATCCCCCTTCTCCTGGATCTCCAACCTCGAACTTTGAACCTCGAACCGTGAACCCATCAATCATCCGGCCGAGACTTGGCGCCCGCAACACTTCTTGTACTTCTTGCCGCTGCCGCAAGGGCAGGGGTCGTTGCGCCCCACTTTCTGTTGACGCCGCACCGTCCGGCCCGCACCCTCTTCAGCCTGCCGGTTCTCCACTGCCTGCCGCTGCTGGGGCGGAACCGCCACACGCGCCCGGAACAGGTACCGGATTACGTCCTCTTGAATAGAAGCCACCATGTTCTGAAACATCTCATAGCTCTCGAACTTGTACTCAACAAGCGGGTCGCGCTGGCCGTACGCCCTCAGTCCGATCCCTTCGCGCAACTGGTCCATCGCGTCCAAATGATCCATCCATTTCTCGTCCACCAGCCGTAAAAGGATCAGCCGTTCAAGCTCACGCATGGTCTGCGGGCCAAGTTCCTGCTCTCGGTCCTCATAGAACCGCTGGGCACGCTCTATCAAAAGTTCCGCCAGTGCATCCCGCTTATGGCCGGCAAGTTCTTGAGCCTCTATTCCGTTTGGCAACAGAACCTGGGCCGCATAATCGGCCAATCCGTCAAGGTCCCATTCCTCCTGGTGGACCCCGTCCGGGCAATACGCATCAACCGCACGGGAAACGACTTCCTCTATCATTCCCGTGATGATACCGGGCAGGTCCTCGCCCACCAGCACCCGCCTGCGCTGGCCGTAGACAATCTCCCGCTGCTGGTTCATCACATCGTCGTACTCAAGGACGTGTTTACGGATAGAGAAATTGCGGTTTTCAACCCGCTTCTGGGCGTTCTCCAGCGAACGGGTTACAATCCCGTGCTCTATCGGTACATCTTCCTCCAAGCCGAGCTTAGTCGCAAAGTTCGCTATGGTCTCACCCCCGAAAAGGCGCAGCAGGTCGTCCTCGAGTGAGGAAAAGAACTGCGTAGAGCCCGGGTCCCCCTGGCGGCCGCAGCGCCCGCGGAGCTGGTTGTCAATCCGGCGGCTCTCATGCCGCTCGGTGCCGATGATGTGCAGGCCGCCGAGGGCAACCACCTTTTCCCGCTCGGCCTCGGTGATCTTGGCCATCCGGGCCAGGAGTTCTCTGAAAACCCGCCGTGCCTCGGCCACCTCGGGACTTGAAGGTTCACCGTATTCCGTAGCCTCGGCAATCACCGCCGCAGGGTAGCCCTGCCGCCGCATCTCCTCTTTGGCTAAAAAGACCGGATTGCCGCCCAACAGGATATCGGTGCCCCGTCCGGCCATATTGGTCGCAATCGTGACCGCGCCGAGGCGCCCCGCCTGGGCCACGATTTCAGCTTCCTTTTCGTGGTGTTTGGCATTAAGGACGTTGTGCGGGATGCCCCGTTTTTTTAACATATTGCTGATAATCTCCGATTTTTCGATGGAAATGGTCCCCACCAGCACCGGCTGCCCGGTCTCATGCCGGCGCGCTATTTCGTCGACCACAGCACTGAACTTGCCCCGTTCGGTCTTAAAGACGGCGTCTGCAAGATCCTCCCGGATCATCGGCTTGTGTGTCGGGATAACCACTACATCGATTCCGTAAATCTTCCGGAACTCTTCTTCCTCCGTTGCGGCCGTACCGGTCATACCGGCAAGCTTTTCATACATCCGGAAGTAGTTCTGAAAAGTGATGGTCGCTAACGTCTGCGATTCCCGCTCGATCTTCACCCCCTCTTTGGCCTCGATCGCCTGGTGCAATCCGTCGCTGTATCGCCGGCCGAACATCAGGCGCCCGGTGAACTCATCGACAATGATCACC
The DNA here is from genome assembly GCA_012961725.1 of Desulfotomaculum sp. Lineage (GTDB taxonomy): Bacteria > Bacillota > Desulfotomaculia > Desulfotomaculales > Ammonificaceae > DTYU01. The sequence continues at coordinate 19,684 of DTYU01000055.1, read as the reverse complement.
TGCCCGTCCTTAACCACATAATCCCTGTCCCGCTTCATTAAGGCGTGCGCCTTAAGCGCCTGGCGGAGGTGGTGCATCAGCTCGATGTTCTTCTCGTCCGAAAGGTTCTGGATCTTCAACAACTTCTCAACCTTTGCCACACCGGCTTCGGTGACGGAGACGGTGTGGGCCTTTTCGTCCGCCGTATAATCCTCACCGGCCCGCAGACGGGGCACCAGCCGGGCAAAGGTGTAGTAAAGGTCGGTCGGTTTATTGGAAGGACCCGATATGATAAGCGGGGTCCGGGCTTCGTCGATGAGAATCGAATCCACCTCGTCAACGATTGCATAGTGGAGTTCCCGCTGAACGACCTCTTCCGGCCCGAGCGCCATGTTGTCCCGGAGGTAATCGAACCCGAACTCGTTATTTGTCCCATAGGTGATGTCCGCCTGATACACACTCTTCTTGGTGCTCCAATCCAGGCCGTGAACCAGCACGCCGACACTCAGTCCGAGGAAACGGTAAACCTGGCCCATCCACTCCGCGTCGCGGCGGGCAAGGTAGTCGTTCACGGTGACGATGTGCACGCCTTTGCCGGTAAGGGCATTTAAGTACGCCGGCAGTGTGGCCACCAGGGTCTTCCCCTCACCGGTCTTCATTTCTGCGATCCGACCCTGGTGCAACACAATCCCGCCCATCAACTGGACGTCGAAATGACGCATCCCCAAGACGCGTTTCGCCGTCTCCCGCACTACTGCAAATGCTTCAGGCAACAGGTCATCCAGCGGTGCGCCCCGCTCAAGGCGTTCTTTGAACTCCACCGTCTTGGCAGACAGTGCCGGGTCAGATAGCACCTCCACTGAAGGCTCTAATTCGTTGATCGCGGTGACCCTGCGCTTTAGCCTCTTAATCTCTTTAGCATTGTCGTCCAGAAGGTTCGTCAGCAGCTTAAACAAGGATCATCCCCCTCCGCATAAAACAAGGAACCTCCTACGGTTCCCTGATTAGATGATCGTCAAAACGCTTACTTTCATCACTATTTTATTTTAGCACTTTAACTTCTTTTATTCAACCGGTCAGTACACTGAGGCGCCGGTTTATGGCGTCGAGCGTCGCCTTTACAATCGCTTCCGGTTCCTCCTCGTCAACCACGGCCGTCCCGGTCAAGAAGTTCTCGCCCAGCGGGGAAAGGAGCGAAACACCGACTAAGACCACCTGTTTCCCGGCCAACGTAACGACTGCGAGATCCTCTAAGATGAAACTGTAGCCGCTTTGAGACTGGTTTTCGAGCGCCGTAAGCATCGCCTGGGCCACCAAACGCCGCCGGTTCCGGGTGGAGGCCGGACCTACCGCTGTACCGCTCAAGACCGATCCCTTACTGGCGACTTCCACCTTAACCTCGATCTTATTCCCCTTAGTACTTACGTTAAGACCGAGAAAACGGGGGCGTTGTTCGATCGGTATCAGAGCGTTGCTTTCCGGCGGCTCCTGAAGATGGCTTACGGCTACCGTATCCGGCGTAATATCGACCGCAAAATACTTCTTCAGGACCGCCACCACATCTCCCGCCACATCGGACGAACTCCGCTGGGCACCCGCCAAAACCTGAATCGCTTCCACGCTGCCGTCCGCGCTTGTAATCACGCGGGCAGAAACCACATCCGGGATATTCCGCAGCATTTCCTCGCATAGGCTTACCTGTCCAGCCTCTAAGGTAGCCATTTTTCTCCCCCTGTCCACCCAGGACTCTTACGCCAGCTCCGGCTCAATGAGCCCGTAGTTCCCGTCCTTTCGCCGGTAAATTACGCTCACCGCGTCCGTCTCTGCATTGGTAAAGACGAAGAAGCTGTGGCCCAAAAGGTTCATCTGCATGATGGCCTCTTCTATATTTATCGGCTTCATCGCAAAACGCTTTACTCTTACCACCTTATGTTCCTCATATTCCTCTACCGGCTCTTCCTCTGTGCCCTGGGCCGGCAGTTCTCTGCCGCCTGTACGCACCCGCCGGCTGAAACGGCTCTTATACTTCTCAATCTGCTTTTCCAACTTCTCCACCACCATATCAACCGCGGCGTACATATCGTGGGTGGCCTCTTCCCCCCGGAGGATCATTCCGTTAACCGGCATCGTCACTTCCACGCGGTGGTTCCCCTTTTCCACCGAAAGCAGCACCTGAACCTCGCCGAGGTTGTTAAAGAACCTGTTCAACTTGGTTATCCTTTTCTCTGCATAGTGTCTCAACGCGTCGGTGACTTTAATATTCTTGCCCCTGACCGATATCTGCACGTCTTCAACTCCTTTCGCTCAACGCAGGGCTCTCTGTTCTATTATTTCCTCTTCCCGGCTTGAATTCCTTCCATCACCTGAAAAGGTTTTCAACGGCAATAAAATTCTTAAATTAAAAAGACCCCGGCCCGACGGCCGGGGTCTCTTAGATGTGCAACTTGACTACATCGACTTTACTACATTAGCCGCCTGTGGCCCCCGCGGACCTTCAACTATCTCGAATTCAACCTCCTCACCTTCCTGGAGCGACTTAAAACCCTGCTCCTGAATGGCTGAGTAATGCACAAAGACATCGCCCCCGCCATCCGTCCTTTCAATGAACCCGTAACCCTTTTCCCTGCTGAACCACTTGACTCGACCTTGCATCTGAAGCATTCCTCCTGAAAAATTTCTTGCGCGGGCTGCCGCGTAGCCGTATCGTAACACAACGCCGTCTCCCTGTCAAGTTTTTGAAGTCACCGACCCTACAGCTTATTCCTGGGAGAAACAGGGAAACGTACCTCCGTTATGGTTTCCGCCGCCGGTTTTCTTAGGAAATCAGACGGGTACACCTCTTCCGCCGGCCCGGCAAGGCGGTAACCCATATCGTAAACCACCTGAAACAAAACCGGCAATAGCAGCCCGGCGGTGGTATAACCGCCCCGGCTGAAAGTAAAAACCACCTGTCGCTCCTTCAACTGTTTTATGCAAGCCTCACCTTCTTTCTCGACGCCGGCTGACTCCCCCGTGACAGCAAGCTGTACTTCCCACTCACCCGCAGCCGCCTGTAATCCCGCCGGGTTGGTCCGGTAGACCAGAACGGGGGGCCCTGCTACGGTAAAGCCGCTTTTTACCGCCCATGAGTCAAGCTCCCGGAAGGCATCTGCCATACCGCTGTAATCCCCGCTTCGGGTCAAATATGCAACAGCGACAGACGGCAAGGTCTTGATCCCCACTTCGGGGAACATATCTCTGACAACTCCCTCCCGTGAAAATACCATAAAATTACGGGGACACCATACTAAATTATTGGGGAACAAACGTTCCCAGGCGAACCCCCCTCAGAAACAGATGCTCCCTTCTTAATAAGTTTTCGACCGCTGTTCCGCCTTTCCTTTTATGAGGAACCAGATTTGCAATCAAGTCGTCAGTTTTTGGCCATAGTATGCTAAAATATTGTAACAATATCAACAAAACCATGCCTTGTTACGCCACAACAACCGCTTCTTGGCTGCAGCTAAGAGGAGAAAAACGGAGGTGCGGAAGATGGTTCAAAAACGGTGGTTTCTTGCGTTCTGCGGCGTTGTTTTGGCAGTAGTCCTTGCGGTAGGAGCATACTGCCACATTTCGGGCAAAACTGAAGAGACAGCACCGAATACTGAAGGCCCAAAACCCGATATCAAAGCCCCGGAGCCGGATACCGTCCCCCAACCGGAGCAGACAAAGCTCAAGATCACGCTCTACTTCGGCGACAGGCAGGCGATGTACCTTATACCCGAGGAGCGGGAAGTGGTCAAAGGAAACCAGACGCTTGAAAAGGTGGTCCTTAACGAATTGATCAAGGGCCCGCAGAACCCGGAACTGGTAAGAACCATTCCGGAAGGGACAAAGCTGCTTTCGGCAGAGGTGATAGACAGCATCGCTTACGTTGACTTCTCCGAGGAGTTCAAGACTAGGCACTGGGGCGGCTCGGCAGGCGAGACCTTTACGCTTTATTCGGTTATCAACTCGTTGGCCAAGCTGGGAGGCATCCAAAAGGTGCAGTTCCTGCTGGAAGGCGAGAAGATGGATACGCTTGCCGGGCACATAGATACCACCGAGCCTATGGCACCGCAATGGAACCTTGTGCAACCGTAACACATTAGGTTGGGAGCTAACTTCGAACTTCGAACCGACCTTTGAAGCCAGTCCGTTTGGGCCTAACTTCGCACTGACCCTGAACCCGGTCTAATCAGACTTCTCCCGCGGACGGTGCAGCGGGAAAAGAATGACCTCCCTGATCGATGAAACACCTGCGAAAAGCATTACCAGCCGGTCAATGCCGATGCCGAGTCCACCGGCAGGTGGCATCCCGTACTCGAGCGCGCGCACGTAATCCTCGTCGAACATATGCGCCTCCTCGTCCCCGGCCTGACGCTTGTCTAACTGCTGCATAAAGCGCTCCCGCTGGTCGAGCGGATCGTTTAGTTCCGAGAAGGCGTTAGCGATCTCTCTGCCGGCGATGAAAAGTTCGAACCGGTAAGTCAGCCGCGGGTCCTCTGCCTTGCGCTTTGCGAGGGGTGAGATATCAACCGGGTAGTCCAGTATGAACGTGGGCTGAACAAGACCCGGCTCCACAAACTCTTCGAAAACCGCGTCGATTGCTTCTCCCCAAGAAGCGTTTTGCTCAACTTCAACGCCCATTCCGCGTGCTGCCGCCCGGGCCTCCCGTGCATCCAATCTACTGAAATCGATACCGGTCTTCCGGTGCACAATCGTAAGGTATGAAACCCGCGGCCAGGGTTTATGAAAGACGATTTGCTCTTCCCCGTACCGTATCTCCGTCCCCCCGAGCACCTCTTCCGCTGCATTAACGATAAGCTCCTCGGTCAGCTCCATCATGTCAGTGTAATCGGCGTAAGCCTGATAGATCTCCAGCATCGTAAACTCGGGATTATGCTTTGTAGAAATCCCCTCGTTTCTGAAATTCCTGTTTATCTCGTATACCTTTTCGAAACCGCCCACCAGGAGCCGCTTCAGATAAAGCTCCGGTGCGATCCGCAAGTAGAGCCTGAGGTCGAGGGCGTTATGGTAAGTGACAAAAGGCCGGGCGGCCGCCCCGCCGGCGACCGGCTGCATCATCGGCGTTTCCACCTCGAGAAAACCGCGGGCGTCAAGAAAGCGCCGGAGCGCCCGGATGACTCTTGTCCGGAGAACAAATGTTTGCTTTACTTCAGGATTAACGATCAGATCGAGGTAGCGCTGCCGGGACCGCAGCTCCACGTCCTTAAGACCATGCCACTTCTCCGGGAGGGGACGCAAGGACTTCGCGAGCAACGTAAACGTTCGCACACCCACGGTGATCTCCCCCGTCTTTGTCCGGAAGACCGTACCTTCTAGGCCGAGGATATCGCCGATATCAATCCTTTTGAAAACCTGATAGAGTTCCTGTCCCACCTCGTCCCGGCGGATGTGAATCTGAATCCGGCCCGAGAAATCCAAGAGATCGCCAAATGCGGCCTTGCCGTGGCCGCGCTTGGCCATTAACCTCCCGGCGATGCTCACCTTCTTCCCTTCAAGCAGATCGAAGCCCTGCTGGATCCCGGCAGCGGTGTGGGTTCGTACATACCGCCCGCCGTAGGGATCAATACCGGTTTCCTGCACCTCCCGGAGCTTTTCGCGACGGACAAGAAGCAGCTCGTCTAATTCCCCTTCAGATTCTGGCATGCCGTAAACCTCAGTGCTCTTGTAGTTATGGCTTGGTGATGTCGAGGATCATCAGACTTATTCTTCCATCAGGAATCTCCACGTCAACCACCGCGCCTTTCGGCTGCCCTAAAAGGGCCTTGCCTACTGGCGATTCGTTTGAGATCTTCATCGCCCCCGGGTCCGCCTCCGCCGAACCCACGATGGTGTACCGGTGCTCCGTACCGTCAATAAGATCCTTTACCAGTACGGCTGAACCAACGCTTACCACACCGGTTTCAATATCTGCCGCATCAATTATCCGTGCGTGGCGAAGCATTTTCTCGAGCGTCAGGATCCGGCCCTCGACAAAAGCCTGCTCATTTTTGGCGTCTTCGAACTCCGAGTTTTCCGTTATATCGCCAAACTCGATCGCCTGTTTTATCCGCTCCGCTACCTCACGACGACGGACGGATTTTAAGATCTCCAGTTCCCCCTCCAGCCTCCGTAATCCTTCCGTCGTAAGGATAACCTCTCTTTCTTTCATCAAATGAATCTCTCCTTACCACGCGGAAAATTAGCGCCAAACACAATAAATCCAATATGCACGGGTTTCTCTATTATTCAAGAAATCGCACTCTGTTTAAAAAACACTTTAGCACTGCGGTAACCCCAAAAATGGCGCAGTGCCCTCCGAAAAACTTTGGCTACCATTATAAGAAGCCGTATTCCCGGTGTCAAGACACGGGAACTCCAAAATGCGAGGTCTAAGGCGAGATCTTTTCGCAGGAACGCCAAGCGAATTCCGTCAAGATTTCCGCTCCCGACCACATCGCTGATCTCTCAAATAATCTCCAGGTCTCCCCCTAAAGCTCACCAATCAGATACGGATGAGCTTACTCCTTGCAAAGTCCTATTTTGCAACATTCGCTTGGCCGCTACTTTAACACGTTCTATGGCGTCTGAATCGATCGCCTTCTCAAAACTCCGAAAGCCGGCTAACTTAAAACCGTGTTTCTTTGCAAGCGCCGCTATCTCCTCCACCTTCTCTGTACTGAGTTCCCTGCCCAACGTGAAGCTCTCGTACCGGCGCTCGAGGGCCAGAACCATCGTTTCCGCCATGCAAGCGTATGCAGTCTTTGGCGGAAAGCCAAAATCAAAGTTGAAATCTACTTCCCCGGGAACCGCCACCACGCCCCCTTCGATCACCAATACATCCGGCCGCTCCGCGGCCACCCGCCGGGAAACATCGCGGGGCCGTGCCACATCACACACCACCGCCCCCGGCCTTAGGTCCTCCGGCTCTATTATAGTCCCCACTGCGCTCGTAACCGTGATCACGATATCAGCGTTCCTTAACGCCTTCTTAACATCCGTAGAGATCTTAGCCGCCAGCCCGCTCCGGTAAAGAATGCGGTCAGCCACCAGCGTAAGTTTCTGAAGATCCCGTCCCACGAGAATAAGCTCGCGCACCTCCCGGCTCAACAGTTCTGCACAGACCCGCCCGATCGATCCTGTCGCGCCGACAACGGCTACAGACGTTTCTTGAAGGTCGTAACCCATCAACCGCGCAGCTTCCTTCGTTCCTTCCACCGCCGTCGCCACGGTATAACTGTTTCCGGTCGTTACCGGTATATTGAGCCGCTTTGCAACGCTGACGCCCGCATCGCCGGCGACCTTGGTAAAGGCGCCCAAACCCAATATCTTTGCGCCCAGTCGCTCGGCCAGGCGCCCGGCGCGGAGGATCCTTTCAATCACGTAGCCGTCGGGAAGGGCCATCAGTTGCCTTGCGGTCAATGGGCAAGAGACAAACCACCCTTCGGCTTCCGCATGCGGCGACCGCACCCCGGTGATATGCGCCACCTTCATGGCCGGCAGGTATTTCAAAGCCCCTTCCACCACCCTGTCCGGTAGAAACCGAGAAAAGGGGAACTTGCGTGCAACATCTTTAGCATCAAGGGGGTGGACCACAAACGCAAAGCTCTCCATAGTACTTAACCTCCGCCGGGTAGCGCATTAAACGCCCAAAACATCTTGTCAAGATAGCCTAATCAAGAGTTCCGCCAGCGCGGCAAGCCGCCAAAAACTCAAGCAACAGCCTTTCTATCGCTGCAAAGCTCCCTGTGCGGTAAATCGACTCCCTCAACCGCGCCGCACCCTTTAACCCCCGGGTGTACCAGTCGGCCTGCCGCCGCATTTTACAGAGCGCCCCTTCCCCCTCGTGAGACAGGAGCATTTTGCAATGCCTTATAGCGGCCGCAATCCTTTCCTCCGGCGTAGGGCGCGGTGGGATCCGGTTTGTCTTAAAATATTCACGGCACGCAGCAAATATCCAAGGGTTGCCGAGTGCAGCACGCCCGATCATTACTGCGTCGCAACCGGTTTCTTGAAACATCCGGGCCGCTTCTTCCGGTGAGCGTACATCACCGTTGCCGATCACGGGGATCGCCACGGCCCGCTTGACATCCGCGATAACCTGTCGGTCCGCGCTGCCGGTGCAAAACTGGCTCCGGTATCGACCGTGAACGATAACCGCTGCCGCCCCCGCTGCCGCCACCGCCTGCGCAACCGCTACAGCGCCGGGCGAGTGCTCGTCCCAACCCCGCCGCATCTTTACCGTCACCGGGACCGCCACCCTGCGTTTCACCGCCGCCACCACTTTACCCGCCAGTTCCGGCTCAAGCATCAGCGCCGCGCCGGCACCGCCGCTGACCACGCTGGAGACGGGGCAACCCATGTTTATATCGATAGCGGCCGCTCCGGCCGCCTCCGCCACCATTGCCGCCTTTGCAACCTCTTCCGGACGAGCGCCAAAGAGCTGAACGACAACCCCGCTCTCCCCCCCGAAGTCCAAGGGGAAGCTTTTTCCGGAAAGCAGCGACGGGGCAGCAACCATCCCCGTCCAGGCAAGCCGGGCACCGTATTCCCGTGCGATTGACCTGAAGATACGGTCGCTTACGCCTGCCATCGGGGCAGCAACCACCGGGAAACCAGAACCGAGGAGTTCGTCAAAGGGGCTGGTTGCGCTCATATACCAGCCGCAGTCCCGTTAAGGTGAGAAAAGGGTCTACCCGCTGAATGGTTTTACTCTCCCGGGCTATCAGCTCCGCCAGGCCGCCGGTCGCCACCACCTGGGCCTCGTCCTTAAGCTCCGCCCGTACCCGTCTTACGATCCCGTCAACGAGGCCGGCAAAACCGAAGACTATTCCCGACTGCATGCTTTGAACCGTGTTTCGCCCGATAACCGCCGGCGGGGGCGCCAAATCAACACGTGGAAGCCGTGCCGCCCTTGAGAAAAGTGCCTCGCAGGAAATCCCCACTCCGGGAGCGATCACGCCCCCCAAGTACTCTCCTTTTGCGGAAATGACATCGAAAGTGATGGCGGTGCCGAAATCCACGATGATAAGCGGCCCCCCGTAAAGGGTGAAGCCGGCTGCAGCATTCACCACCCTGTCTGCGCCTACCTCGCGGGGATTTTCGTATTTTATCGGCACGCCGGTGCGGGTTCCTGGACCGATGAAGAACACCTGCTGCCTGAAGTAGCGCCGGCACATCTCCTCAACCACCTGGTTTAGCGGCGGCACCACCGAACAGGCCGCCACTCCCCTCACCAGCCCTGGATCGAACCCCTCCTCCCGTAAAAACTGGCGGAAAACCAGCCCCAATTCGTCGGCGGTCTGTTCCCGCCTCGTTGCAAGCCGCCAGGCAGCGGCGAGCTGATGCTCCAGGAATACACCGGCGGTTATATTGGTGTTGCCGATGTCTAAGACGAGTATCAAATCCGGACTCCCTCCCTGGCCTTCACGTCGCCGCCGCAAAGCCACCGTTGTCCCCCTGCTGAAGAAAGAAGCAGCCGCCCACCGGCGTCAACATCGGCAGCGATACCGTTGAAAACCTCTCCACCGGCGGTTCTTGCGGTTATGTGTTTCCCCAAGAAAGACAGCCGCGCTTTGTACGCCTCTCGGAAGGGGGCGAACCCTTCCCGGCACCAGCGGGGGTAGCCGGTTTCTATCGAGTGTAGGATTGCCGCAAGCAGTCGTGCACGGTCAACCCTCCGTCCGGTGTATATCCTAAGTGAAGTAGCTTCTTGCAGTTCCGGCGGGAAAGAAGCAACATTGACGTTTATCCCGATGCCGGCAACCGCATAATGAACCTGCTCGGCCTCCGCGCCGAGCTCGACAAGGACTCCTCCCGTTTTGCGCCCGCCCAAGAGGATATCGTTGGGCCATTTCAAATCAAGCGTGATACCGAGCAGTCTTTCGATCCCCTTTGCCACCGTCAAAGAGACGAAAAGCGGCAGCGTCTGGCTTTGAGCAGGTGATACATGGGGGCGTAAAAGAAGCGAGAACCATAACCCCCCTCTCGGAGAATACCATGAACGTCCCCGCCGGCCCCGCCCACTGGTCTGCTCTTCGGCTGCAACAACCGTTCCCTGCGGTGCACCTGCGTGGGCCAGTTGCCGAACCAGATCGCTGGTCGAAGAAAGGGTCTGGTGAAAATAGTAAGGCCGTCCGAATTTGCCGGTCAGAACCGGAAAAACGACCCCAGGAAGGAGGATATCTGGCACGCTGAGGATGCGATAGCCCCGGCGGGTGCTCCCCGTAATGACAAACCCCTCCCGGCGCAGCGCCTGTATGTGCTTCCAGACCGCCCCCCGGGAGATATCCAATTTCTGGCTTATCTCCGCTCCCGATACAAATCCTTCTGCCGTTAGGAGCCACGCCAGCAGCCTTTCCCTCAACGAATGCACTCCCGCGGCCGCACCTCCATGTATGCCCGGACCATCAGCCAACGGACGGGGCGATTCTATTCCGGTTCCCCGGTTTCCCGCTTTCCACGATATCTAAAGAGATGTCCAACGCCTTGACCGAATGCGTAAGCGCCCCAACAGAGATCAGGTCCACCCCGATGGCCGCTACCTCCCGGATGTTCTCTTCCGTTATTCCGCCCGAGGCCTCAACCACCGCCCGCCCGGCTATCAGCCGTACCGCTTCCCGCATCAATTCGAGCGGGATGTTGTCAAGCATTATTATATCCGCACCCGCATCAAGCGCCTGTTCCACTTCGAAAAGTGTTTTAGCCTCGACTTCAATCTTGAATGTATGCGGAATATTCTCCCTGATAAGCCGTACCGCGTTTTTGATCCCGCCGGCGACCCGGATGTGGTTGTCCTTAATCAGAACCCCGTCAAACAGGCCGAAGCGGTGGTTCTTCCCCCCGCCGATTCTCACAGCATATTTCTCAAGGGATCTTAGCCCCGGGGTGGTCTTACGGGTATCCACCACGACCGCCCGGAACTCCTTCACTAAATCCACCATACGCGCCGTTCGTGTAGCGATGCCTGAAAGGTGCCTTATGAAATTCAAGGCAACCCGCTCAGCGCCAAGTATACTGTGCGCCCGGCCCTCTGCAACCGCCAGTACAGTACCTGCAGCAACAGCGCTTCCTTCTTTGACACGGAAGATCGTCCTCGTTTCCGGGTCAAGACGTGAAAAGACCCGCGCCATTACAGGCAAGCCCGCGATTACCCCAGGCTCCTTGGTAAATATCGCCCCGCTGGCGGTAAGGTGATCCGGGACGGTGGCCAAAGTGGTACGGTCACCGGAACCGACATCCTCCAGCAAAGCCCGGTCGATAAGCTCGTCCAGCCCCAAAAAAAGCTCTTCCGCCATGGTCACACCTGCCGCTTCAATATAATGTGCCTTTTCCACCGCTCTCTGCTTTCAGGAAAATCCGCCCGGTAGTGCCCGCCCCGTGATTCTCTCCGCATCAATGCCGCCTCCGTAATCAGTTCCGCCACGTCAAGCATGTTCCTGTACTCCATCAGTTCCGGTGAAGCCGCCTCCTTTCGCCGCACCCGCTCCCACTCTTCGAAACGCCTTAGTGCCGCCTCGAGCCCGGTACCAAACCGGACCGCCCCGACGTACTCCTGCATCAACGCCTGGAGTTCCCCCACGAGCGCATCGGCATCAAGCCCTCCGGGATCCTCAAGTCCCTCGCTGACCGCCCTGCCAGGGACGCTTTGAGGAGCATGAAAACGCGCATGCTTCACGATCTGCCCGCCGAAGACCAGTCCGTCCAAAAGCGAGTTCGAGGCCAGGCGGTTGGCCCCGTGCACCCCTAAACACGCAACCTCACCGCAGGCATACAGACCCTTGATATTCGTTTCTCCGAAAACCCCTGTTTTCACCCCTCCCATGAAGTAATGCGCCGCAGGTGCAACCGGAATGGGATCGCACGTCAGGTCCAAGCCATAACCCTTAAGCCGCTGGCTGATCGTCGGAAACCGTTCCCTGACCCTCACGGGGTCGAGATGCGCGAGGCTCAGGTGAACAAAGTCTCGGTCGCTCTCCGCAATCTCCTTCAAAATAGACCGCACCACGATATCACGGGGTGCAAGCTCCCCTAAGGGGTGGTACCGGAGCATAAAACGCTCTCCCTCGGCATTAAGAAGGATGCCTCCTTCGCCCCGTGCTGCCTCCGAGATCAAGAACCGCGGCGCCCCTTTTAGCGCAAGCACCGTCGGGTGAAACTGCACAAACTCCATATCCATTACTTCTGCACCGGCACGGTATGCAACGGCTATCCCGTCACCGGTGACCACCTTCGGATTGGTGGTATCCCTGTAAACCTGCCCGGCGCCGCCTGTTGCCAAGACAACAACCCGCGAACGGAAGACCTTAAGTTTCTTAGAGGTATTATCATAGGTCAGAACGCCCCAGCATACCCCATTCTCAATCAGCAAGTCTACCACAAAATGGTTTTCCAAAACGCTGATCCGCGGGTTGGCCCGCACGGTGGAAGAGAGCACGCGCTGAATCTCCGCACCGGTTGCATCACCCGCGGCATGGAGGATCCGCCGCCTTGTATGCGCTCCCTCCCTGGTAAAGTCAAGCCTCCCGTCTGCCCGGTCAAACCGGGCGCCAAGTCGGATCAACTCCTCCACCCTCGATAGACCTTCGTTGACCAAGATCCGTACCGCCTCCAGGTCGCAGAGCCCGGCCCCCGCAACAACCGTATCCTCGTAGTGAAGCGCGGGGGAATCGCTCGGCCCCAGCGCCGCCGCGATCCCTCCCTGCGCCCTTTCGGTCGCGGTATCATCTATCCCCCGCTTGGTGAGCACCACCACATCATTCCAAAAGCTGCTGGCGGTGTGCGCGGTGTAAAGCCCGGCGATACCGCTCCCCAGAACAAGAAAAGCGCACTCTGCCGCTTCTAATTCCCGGGTATCAAAGTTGACAAGGTAACGCCCCATTCCTCCACCTCTCAGCCTGTCGCCAGCATCCGCTTCACCGCCAGTACCGCACGTTCCCTGACCGGAGCCGGGATCTCAACCCGCGGTTCAAGGAACCGCAGCGCCTGATAAACCTTATCGAGGGTGATCCGCTTCATGTCTGGACAAATTAGACGCGGCGAAGCCAGATAAAACTCCTTCCCCGGATTCTCTTTGCGGAGTTGGTGCAAAAGCCCTTCTTCGGTGACAATGATATATTCCCGCGCACTGCCTTCCCGGGCAAAACGCAGTATGCCGGAAGTGCTTCCTACCCTGTCTGCCAGCGCGAGAACCTCCGGCCGACATTCCGGATGCGCCAGCACCTGGGCCTCAGGGTGCTCTTTTTTGGCCTGAAGGATATCCTCCGGCCGGATCTGGTCGTGTATAGGACAGTATCCGTCCCAGAGAATAAGCCGCCGCCCGGGGCATTGCGAGGCCACCCACTGCCCGAGGTTGCGGTCAGGGACAAACAGGATTGTGGAATCCGGCGGCAGGCTTCTGACTACTTTGGGACCGTTGGCCGAGGTGCAGACGATGTCGCTTTCCGCTTTAACGGCGGCCGTAGTGTTCACGTAGGTAACCACGACTGCTTCCCGCAGTTGGCTTCTCTTAGCCTTCAGCGCCTCGGGGGTAATCATTGCGGCCAGTGGACAACCCGCTTGTAGATCAGGTATAACAACCGCCTTTTCCGGCGAAAGCACAGCCGCCGTTTCGGCCATGAAGTATACGCCGCAGAAAAGAAGCACCTTGGCTGGCGTAGTCGCGGCACGGCAGGACAACTCAAGCGAGTCGCCGACAAAGTCGGCGATATCCTGGACCTCCGGGAGCTGGTAGTAATGGCCGAGAATCAGTGCTGACCGCTCTTGTTTAAGACGCTTGATCTCCGCAACCAGATCCCTTTTTGTCTCGGTCATTTGCCCATCTCTCCGGAAGCCAACCATAAGTTAAGCTTAATTCTAATTGCGGCACCAGGTTGTGTCAAGAACAGGTTATGCCTGGCCGTGAATCTCTCCCTGCCTCACGGCCACCACCTTATTTTCATCGTCCACCAGCACTATCCTTGGCTGAAACCCGTGCGCCTCGCCGTGAGGAACCAGTGCAAACGCCATCACGATCACCTTGTCTCCGGGCTGCGCCAACCGGGCCGCCCCTCCGTTCAGGGAAACGGTTCCCGACCCGCTGGGTCCACTAATGACGTAAGTTTCAAAACGGGCACCGTTATTGAGATTGACCACCTGCACCCGCTCTCCCGGAATGATGTCCGCCGCCGACATAAGCGCCTCATCAAGGGTTATGCTTCCGTTATAGTCAAGGTTGATCTCGGTCACCTTTGCCCGGTGGATCTTGCTGCGCAGCATCACAAGAAGCATCTATTCCACCTCAACCAAAACGTTATCGATCAGCCTCGCCCGCCCGAAATACGCCGCCACTGCCGCCAGCACCTCGCCGCGCCGGAGCACGTCCACGGGCCTTAGGTCCGGCCAGCTTAAAACCTCGGCGTAGTCCAACCGCGCGAGTGGTTCCGCAGATATCTTCTCTGTAAGCATCCGTTTTAGCCGCAGAGCATCCCGCTCCCCCTTCCTTATTTCCGCCGCCGTACACTCAAGGCTCCGGTAAAGCACCGTCGCCGCCCGCCGCTCATCCTTGGTAAGGTATACGTTCCGGGAACTGACGGCCAGCCCGTCCTCTTCCCGCACGGTCGGATGGGCCTTTATCTTCACCGGCAGATTCAGATCCCTAACCATCCGTTTGATTACCACGAACTGCTGGGCATCCTTGATCCCAAAATAGGCGCAGTCCGGCTGCACGATGTTAAAAAGCTTTGTCACCACCGTAGCCACTCCCTTAAAGTGCCCCGGCCTGGAACGCCCGCACAGCACCTCCGTAACACCGGTGACCTCAACGGATGTGGCAAACCCCTCCGGGTACATCTCCTCCACCGCAGGGATAAAGAGCACGTCCATCCCGGCGCTGATGCAAAGCTCTTCATCACGGCCGAGGTCGCGCGGGTAACTCCGGTAGTCCTCCTGTGGACCGAACTGAAGCGGATTGACAAAGATGCTCACCACCGACAGGTCCACCTCGGGATCCTCCTTTACCGCACGCATCAGCGCCATATGCCCCTTATGCAGGAAACCCATGGTGGGTACAAACCCTATCCGTTTACCCCCTGCACGCATTTCTGCCAAATACCTGCGCAGATCAGCGATTTTCTCAAAAGTTCTCAAACCCCTGTCCTCCCTCGAAAACAAGTTACGAGCCGATAGTTGCGGGTCATGAATCCAACCATAAATCAAGGCCGCTGCCGTTATCCCTAAGGCGCGGTCTGCAGAGGGCCGCTAACGCGACACGGCGTAAGTGAGGTAAGCGAACAGGCTGCGCGAGTTGCGCCTGTGTAAGAGCACCGTCTAAACCCGTAAAAGATACTCTTTTCTCACCCAGGTGACATTGAAAGGCTATATCTTCAGCGCTCAGGAGCGCAGCCGTAGTTCGCTCCGAACGAGCCCTTGTCGCGTCGGCCCGGAGCACAGCGCGCCGTGGGATAACTGGCAGATAGGCATTTTCATTCTTCGCTATACGGCTTGCCGCATCTGGCACTACAACATAGACACCTGCTTAACCCTTTAAAAACTCAGCCAACTCCTCATCAGGCATAGAAAAAGCGTGCTCCGGTCCGGGAAACTTTTGGTCAATGACCTCCCGTTTAAAACTCTCCAGCGCACGCCGGATCTCCCCGACCAAATTGGCGTAACGCTTTACGAACTTCGGCGAAAAGCCCCCGTAAAGCCCGAGGAGGTCGTGTGTCACCAACACCTGGCCGTCGCAGTCCACACCCGCTCCGATCCCGATCGTCGGCACCCCGACCGCGGCCGTGATGTGCCTGGCCACCTCCGCCGGCACGCATTCCAAGACAATCGAGAAGACGCCGGCCTCAGCCAGGCTTACGGCATCCTGCAGCAGCCGGCGTGCCGCCTGGGCCTGGCGCCCTTGTACCCGGTAACCGCCCAACTGGTGTACATACTGGGGGGTGAGGCCGATGTGGCCCATTACCGGGATGCCGCTGGAGGCTATCGCGCGCACGGTATCCGCCACCTCCTGCCCGCCTTCGAGCTTTACCGCCTGTGCCCCGGCACCCTTGAGAAAGAGCCCGGCGTTACGCACGGCCTCCGGGATCGAAACCTGATACGACAGAAAAGGCATGTCACCAATCACGAGGGCACGGGAAACACCCCTCGCCACCGCCCGGGTATGGTGGAGCATCTCCTCCATTGTAACAGGCAGGGTGGAATCGTAGCCCAGTACCACGTTCCCCAAAGAGTCCCCCACCAGGATGGCGTCTATTCCCGCTTCGTCCACCAGACGGGCCGTCGGAAAGTCGTATGCCGTAAGCATCGTAATGGGCCGTTTCTCTTCCTTCCACCGGCGGAAATCCGCCGTAGTCACCCGTTCTCCCATTTGTCACCCCACCTCACCGAATATTTTCTTTAGCCCGGCTGCCGCATCATCAGGCAACCCTTTTTCCCGGGCAATCTTGACCGTAAAATAACCGAGCACCCGGTAAATCTCCCACTCCTTCTTCCCCATCACCTGAGCGTGCCGGCGGATCGTTTCCGCGTCCCCGCGGGCGACCGGCCCCGTCAGCGCAGCAACCGGGCCGACCGCCCCGACATTTTGCAGGGTTCCCTGGATAAGCGGGAGAAAGGCCGGGAAAATACCCTCGCGCGGCAGACCTGCCTGTTGCGCCAAGGTGTATACAAGCTGCATCAGCGCAACCAAATAGTTCGAGGCAACGCAGGCCGCGGCATGATAAAGCGGCTTCCCGGCAGCCCCGATCTCAAAGAGGACCCCTTCCAGATCCGCAACCAACCGGCGCGCAAGCGACAACGCACCGCGTTCCCCCTCAAAGGTAAAATATGAACCGGGCAGGCGGTCCACCGCCAATTCAGGGGAGGCAAAGGACTGAAGCGGGTGAAGCGAGAAGATTGTTGCCCCTGCCGTTCGTGCCGGTTCAAGCACCGCTGCAGGCAGCGCCCCGCTGGCGTGGGCCACAAACTGACCGGGGTAGAAACCCCCTTCCCTTGCCACCTCTTCCGCAACAGGCGCTATCGACCCGTCGGGCGTGGTCAGGAATACCAGTTCGCCCTGGCGCGCCGCTTCCGCCGCCGTTTGACAGATCTTCGCCCCGGTTTCCCGGGCAAGCCTATCGGCGGAAGACGTGCTGCGGCTCGCCACCGCCGCCACCGGGTACCCTTTTTCCTGCAGCCGTATGGCCAGCGCCGTCCCTACCCTGCCAGCCCCGATGATCGCCACCTTTGGCCGCAAACACACCACCCCTCATAAAAAAACAAAAACCCCCGGACTTCGTCCGAAAGGTAAATCCTGCTACCCCCCGTCTCGGTCCTGCCGGCTCCAAGCGGTGTTTCCCCACAAGAACTCAAAAGCAAACACTAATAACGGGTGAGGCTCCCTGCGGGATGCCGCCCTTACCCAAAAATATCTAACAGATTCAATGTTAACACATCAATTCCCGGTTTGCAAACAGTGCAAAACGCAATTTACAGGTAAATAACCGATAGAGCGCAGGTTACGGTGTTGTAGAGACAATAATCGTCCTCGTCCCCTCGTCCCAGTCCACCTTACCGCCGATCTCCTTTACAAACGCACGCAACTCCACAAAGGTCCTTCCCTCAACTATGTGAAAGGGAACGCCGGTCACCAGCCGGCCGTCGATCACCAGGCGGGGCTCGGCAGGGGGCTGTTCTTCACCTGGGAAAGCAAAGCCGAAATAGTCGGCTACCCCCTGCGCTATGGCCCTTGCCGCCCGTGTTCTGAAATCCGGCTGTGCCAAAAGCTTCTCCTCTTGCGGGTTGGTGATAAAGGCCAGCTCAGCAAGCACCGCCGGCATGGCTGTCTTGCGCAGGACATAGAAGTCGGCCGTTTTCACGCCCCGGTCGCGCAGCTTCAGGGCCGCGACAAGTCTGTGCTGGATGCCTTCAGCCGCCTTGGCTCCCCTGCTGCTGCCTTCGTAATAATACGTTTCCGTTCCGTTTGCCCCCGGATCGGCCGCACCGTTACAGTGAATGCTCACAAAAAGATCTGCACCCGACCCGTTGGCTATCTCTGCCCGCATGGCAAGCTCCCGGCGCTTCTCCGCCGACCAGGGCACCCGGTCGGTGGTACGCGTAAATGTCACCTCTACCGGCGAGTTCTTGAGCAAAGAAGCTGTTTCAAGTGCAACCGCTAATACAACGTCTTTCTCTTTCAACCCGGCGGGGCCGACTGCCCCCGGGTCATAACCCCCGTGACCGGGATCTAAGCATAGACGCATCCCTGTCAACCCCCTCTACAAAATTTCGTGGACACCATACTAAATTATCCGGAATAATTGGTTGTGGGAATTCGCGGAGCGAACTCCTCCGGGTACTCCGCCTCTAACGTCCGGCCTCTGACCTCCAGATTCCGTGGGCCGGAATAAGACGTGATGGGACCGTTTCCGGCCAACCCCGCCTATTTTGATCGTAAATGGGGGAACGTTCCCATGGCAACGAAATTCCCCATAGTCCGGTCCTTAATACCATCTTATGCAAAAGCCGCTTATGCGGCAACTCCGCGCCGTTAGCGGCCCTCCGCAGTTCGATCCCGGTTATGACCTTATCACCTTCGAGGCGCCCTTGCCTGCACAACCGGGAACCGTCACCGGCGGCATTTTCGGCAGCCAGAGCATGGTTAGCGTCGCTGCCGTCCACAAAGCACAGGTCACGAGAAATGTGGCCGGCAGTCCGAAACAGTCGCCGACGAAACCGAGGATGACCGGTGCCACAACCAGCCCCAGGTCGCCAAGGGAACGATAGAAACCCATCGCCGTTCCCCGAAGCGCGTCCGGGGCCAAGTCGCCCACTAACGCGGCCGGAATGGTCGAGACAAAACCGCCGCCGATGCCTAACAGTACCGAGGAAATGATGATCAGCGACACGGTGTCGGCCCATTGAAAAAGAAAAAAGCCGGCGGCCGCCACTGCCGCCCCGGGGAGCATGACGTTGCGCCTACCGAGCCTGTCCGCGAGCAAGCCGGAGGGGAAAAAGAAAAGCATGGTCAGGCCGCCGAGCGTCATGAAAATCAGTCCCGTTACGCGGCTGTCAAGACCCAGTTCTTTAATCACAACCGGTAGAATGGTCCAGATCAGGCCGTGGAAGCCAAACCGGAACGCAAAATTCACAAAATAGACGATGCCAAGCTTTCGCGTAAAGATGTCCCGCCAATTGACGTGCGGATCGGCCGCCCAGCACTCAATTTTTCGAGTGCTGGGACGGGTTTCGCGCGTAAGTATGAGTGAAGCCCCGGCGGCGGTTGCCGCCAGGATACTGAACAGCATAAACGGGGAGTTTATCCCGTGGCTGTAAGCGAGCCAGCCGCCTATTCCCGGCCCGAACAGCGCACCCAAATGGTATCCCATCATATAAAGGCCGGTCGCTTTTCCCCTGCTTGTTTCATCGGCCATATCCATTATCATGCTCAACGCCGCCGTTGCATAAAGCGCGGCACCGATGCCGACAAGCGCCTGCCCCAAGAAAAGCGTCCCGATCCCTCCAGCCGACCAGGATACCAGCGCCCCTGCAGCGGTAATCAACATGCCGGCCGGAACGAAGGGCTTGCGTCCCCACCGGTCGGCAAGCACCCCGGCAGGGAAGCCGGTGAGCATCCGCATGCCGTTGTTAATGGCCAGCACAAACCCAACGACGGTCAGGGATACCCCGAAGTTATGGGCGTAGTTGGGTAGAACGG
>DTYU01000054.1 GCA_012961725.1 Desulfotomaculum sp. | reverse complement strand
TTTTACGGGGGAATCAGTCGGGTCAAGGCTTATCTGCAAAGGCTGCCTCAGCACGACAGGAACTGTTCAGCAGCGGAGAGTTATGCGGTACTCCCGCAGCCAGAGGTCGACCTGGATCAGGTAAGCCATCAGTTGCGGCCCAGTCATCAGTTGTCCAAAGAAAGGGATGTTGCTCCTTGCGTCGTCCCCCACGGCAAGGGAGCGTACAGAAGGTACATTGAGCAGCGTACGGATGGGGGAACCGGGATCAGCCAAGATTCGCAGGAGCCACTGCCGAACGACTGCGGTGTATGCCGGGTTGTGGGTCTTCGGGTAAGGGCTTTTCCGCCGCCATAAGACCTCTTTTGGCAACACCCCTTTCAAGGCTTCCCTTAGAATGGCTTTCTCCGTACGGTTGGCGTGCTTCATTTCCCATGGGATGTTCCAAGCGTATTCCACCAGCCGGTGATCACAGTACGGCACCCGGACCTCCAGCCCCACGGCCATGCTCATCCGGTCCTTCCGGTCTAACAACACCGGCATGAACCGGGTTATACTCAGATAGCTGATCTCCCGCATGCGGGCCGCGTACGGCTCTTCCCCCGGTAAACGCGGCACCTCCTTAACTGCTTCCTGGTATCTTTCCGCCAGATACTCCTCCGGGCGAATCAATTTCACCACCTCGGGAGACAGCAGTTGCACCCGTTCTGAAAGCCTGCGCACCCACGGAAAGGTCTCCGCGTGGATGTCTGCTTCCCGGCGGAACCACGGGTAGCCGCCGAAGATCTCGTCGGCGGCTTCACCGGAAAGCCCCACGGTATCGTGCTCTTTGATCACGCGGGAAAAAAGGTACAAAGAGGAGTCGATGTCCGCCATCCCGGGCAGATCTTTGGCGCGGACCGATGGAAGCAGAGCCTTTGCTAACTCCTCGGCGTCGATCATCACCGTCCGGTGGTCGGTACGCAAGAGGTCTGCCATTTGCTGCGCCCACGGCGCATCGGCATTCGGCTCAAACTCACTCGGCGCGAAGAATCTTTCGTTCCCCACATAATCAATCGAGTACGTGCGTATCGGACACCGCCCCTTCTCCCGGAAGACACCGGCAGCAAAAGCCGTCACCGCACTCGAGTCCAAGCCCCCTGAAAGCAGGGCGCAAACGGGAACGTCCGCCACCAACTGCCTTTGGACCGTGTCCGCCAGCAACCAGCCCACCCTGGCAGCCGTAGTCTTTGAGTCATCAGGGTGCGGGCGGCTCTCAAGCTTCCAGTACTGGTGGATGCTTACCCCTTGCCGGTTATACCTCAGCCAGTATCCCGGCCTCAACTCCCTGACGTTGCGAAACACCCCGTGTCCGGGCGTGCGCGCAGGACCGATTATCAATATCTCGGCAAGCCCTTCGGCGTCCAGTTCGGGCTTCACCGCCGGGTGGGCAAGCAGCGACTTCAACTCGGAACCGAAAAGGAACGCACTTCCTTGTAGGGTGTAAAATAACGGTTTTACGCCCAAGCGGTCGCGGGCCAGGAAGAGGCTCTCCTCCTCCTCACACCAAACGGCAAAGGCAAAGATGCCGTTAAGCCGCGCAAGGCATGCCGGCCCCCACTCGATAAAAGCAAGGAGCAGCACCTCCGTATCCGAATATCCCTGAAAAGCGTATCCGCGCGCGGCAAGCTCCCGCTGCAGCTCGGGTGTGTTGTAAAGCTCACCGTTATACGTAATAACGTAGCTCCGCTCTCTGCCCTGGCGCGCCATCGGCTGGCGGCCGCCTTCTGGATCAACCACAATCAAGCGCCGGTGTCCGATGGCCGCCCTCGGGGAAACCCATATCCCCCCTGCATCCGGCCCCCGGGCGGCAACCGCTTCTGTCATCGCCTCAATAACCCGCCGCTGCCGGGTGAGGTCCGCCTCCCAGTCGACCCAGCCTGCTATCCCGCACATTCCGGCTTACTCCTCCTTTCCTTTTTCCCTACAAATATGCTGCTTTTTAAATAAAAAACCGCTTTGAGAGTATCTCAAGGCGCCCTTGCCCTGTTATTCAAAGCCTGACGGCCGTTCTGTTATCTCTCTTCAGTATTATTGATATGAAGCGTTTTCGCAAAAGTGAGCCATACCCCGTCTGTTTTTTAGCCCCAACGAAAAAGGTGCTGAGGATGCACTCAGCTTTGCTGTGTGCCCCTCAAGGGATACAAAATCCTTAGGCAAAAGGGCAGCAAACTGACTATAATAATATAGAAATGCGTACCAGCCGATTCCCGAGTACGATTTAACAATAACTCTACCTCGGAAGGCGGTATCTGTCGTGGGCTGTTTTTTGCCGGTTCTATTTCTGCTGCTCCTGCCTGCCCTGTTTTTACTGTTCTACTTCCATGTGGCAGCCTTCTCCCTGACCCGCCTCGGTTTGTCCCCGGAGGGCGCCGTGCTTTTCTTCGGACTCTGCCTGATAGGCGGCATTGTGAACATACCGGTTTCCCGGCGGCGTATCACAGTGGAAGAAGGGCCCGTCTTCTATTTCCCCTTCTTCTTTTATTATCCGCCGCGCGTGCGTGAACAGGTGATCGCTGTAAACTTGGGCGGTGCGGTGCTCCCCGGCCTGTTCAGCCTTTACCTATTGGGACGGGCGCCTTTCGCCGAAACAGTCGTGGCAACCGCGATCGTTACGGCGGTGGCCAAGTGGCTGTCCCGCCCGGTCCCTGGTACGGGAATCATCCTGCCTGCGTTCATCCCGCCGCTGGTCGCGGCCGGGGCGGCACTGCTCCTGGCTCAGCAAAACGCAGCGCCGGTGGCGTATATCTCAGGCGTATGGGGCACGCTCATCGGCGCCGATCTGCTGAACTGGCCGCGTTTTAAAGAGATGGGCGCACTGGTTTTAAGTATCGGGGGCGCAGGGGTCTTCGACGGCATCTTCCTCGTTGGCATCGTGGCAGCACTTTTGACCTGACTGTCAACCTAACAACCGAACGTTGTCATAAACCTGCCATAGCAAAAAAGGGGTAGATAGCGTTTTATCCTGGCTCCTGAATCCTTGTTTCTGGTTTCCATCCTGACCTCTGGCTTCTGGCTCCCGACTTCTGACTCAAAGGGGTGATCCCTATGCAAAAATGCATCTTCTGCGACGTACCGAAAGAATCCATCATTGCGGAAAACGAACTGGCGTTCGCTATATTCGATAAGTACCCGGTGAATCCCGGCCACGCGCTCATCATCCCCAAGCGGCACTTCGTCTCCTTTTTTGATGCTACGGGGGAAGAATTGCTGTCCTTACACCGCTTGGTCCTTGAGGTAAAGAGAACCCTGGACCGCCAATATGACCCTGACGGTTACAATGTGGGCGTGAACGTGGGAGAATGCGCCGGACAAGTTGTATGGCACGTACACCTGCACGTCATCCCGCGCTTTGTGGGTGATTCGCCCCGGCCGGGGGGACTGAGGCGGGTAAAAAGGCCGGTAGTCCCCTTCCCGCGGGAAAATGAATAAGGCCGCGCCTCCTTTTGTGAAAGGTTATTGAACTATGCCACCTTAAAGTGATATAGTCTCAATAAAAAGGTCGCTTCTTACCTTACTATTTACTTACAAGCGCAAAGGAGACAGCAAATATGTGCGGCATCGCCGGCTGTTTTGGGATTGCAGACGTCAATACGGTTAACCGGATGCTGGACGCCCTGCCCCACCGGGGGCCCGATGACCGGGGGATTCATGTCTTCAACAATACCGTCTTAGGGCACACCAGACTTTCCATTGTTGATGTCGCCAAGGGTCACCAGCCCATACTGGCAAACGGCGGGAGAACAGGCGTCATCTGCAACGGCGAGATATACAATTTCAGAAACCTCAGAGATAAACTGATGCCCAAGTACCAGTTCCAGACCGAATCCGACACCGAGTCGATCCTCCACCTTTATCAGGAAAAGGGGCCTGAGTGCGTCAGAGAACTTGACGGGATGTTCGCCTTTGCCCTCTTTGACGGCGATGATTTCATGCTCGCACGCGACCCCATCGGGATCAAGCCGCTTTACTACGGCTACGTCGAGGAAAAACTTTACTTCGCTTCCGAACTGGGGGCCATGACCTTGGCCGGCGTCGACCAGGTGCACGAATTTCCGGCCGGACACTATTACACCCCGAAAGGAGGGTTTGTGCAATATTATGAACTCCCGGAGGTCGAGGATTACCTCCTGACGGACGTAGAGGAGACCTGCCGCCTGATCCGCGAAACGCTAATCAAGGCGGTCAAAAAGAGACTCTTGGCCGATAAGGAGATTCACGTGGGCTCCTTCTGCAGCGGGGGGATAGACTCAAGCCTGGTGGCGGCAATCGCCGCCGAGGAGATCCCCCATCTTCATACCTTTGTGGTCGGAATGCGGGATGACTCAGGAGATGTAGCGGACGACCTAAAG